>CAYTDW010000046.1:0-10658 GCA_964436585.1 uncultured Halioglobus sp.
CTGCCGGATGCCTCGATCGAGTACCAGACCCTGGAGAAAATCGCCCGCTCCCGCCAGGTCGGTGTCTGGGGGACACCGGTGGACAGCGCCATCCGCCGCCCCTAGCGGGCTCGCCGCTCATCAGCTCCCGGGCAGCATGCGCCTGAGGGTGTTGTCCTTCAGGAAGTAGTGGTGGAACAGCGACGCGACCGCGTGCAGCCCGATAAGGTAATAGCCGACTTCCCCGATCGTTGCGTGGAGTTCCTCGATATCCTCCGCCAGCGCCTCGTTTTCAGCGATCAGCCCCGGCAGCTCCAGGCCATAAAAGGGTACCGGCTTGCCCTCCCCGCTGAGGATCAACCAGCCCAGTAGCGGCATGCCGAGCATGAAGGCGTACAGCGCCAGATGTACCAGCTTCGCCAGCAGCGCCTGCCAGCGCGCAGGCTGCGGCGTGATCGTCGGGACAAGCTGGGACAGGCGCAGGGCGAGGCGCAGCCACACCAGCGCAAAAACCGTGAGACCTAAGGTGAAGTGCCAGCTCTTGAGCGCGTCGCGCGTATCGCTGCCCTTCGGGTAGAGTTCGCGCAGCTCGATACAGGCGAAAACCGCCACCAGCAGCAAAAACATCAGCCAGTGCATGGCGATGGATAGAGCGCCATAGCGGTCCCGGGTATTGATCATGGCCATATTAATGCCCCTGTTGAGAACGTTTCGGGGTCGAATCATCCACCAGCCACGCCGGGTTGTCGAGGCCACACCGGACCATCATGTCCGTGCATTTGCCATCCACGTCCAATATTCACATTTTTTTGTAATTATTGTTATTTCTGAAATTACTGTATTGTGTGTAATTCCCTGCACATCCCAGGAAGCATCGCCATGCCCAGCCCGCTCTCCCCGGCAGAAATTGACTTCATCGAGCAACTCGGCCACCAGGCCGAGTCCGCTGGCCTGACCCGCATTACCGGGCGGATCTGGGGCCTGCTGGTGGTCAGTGCAGAGGCCCTGGCGCCCGCGGAGATCGCGACGCTGTTACAGGTCAGCCGCGCCAGCATCAGCGTGGGCCTGAAGACGCTGGAATCGCTGGAGTTGTTGCACACCCGAACCAGGCCCGGCGACCGGCAGAGTTACTTCGAGATGCGCGAGCACCCCTACACCGCGATGATGCAGTTGCAGGGCCGGCGGGCCGCTGCCAACCTCGCGCTGGTGCGCGGCGCCCTTCACAAGATAACGACGCCCGCCGCGCGCAAGGGGCTGCAGGATCTCGAGTCGTTTTACGCCATCATGCTCGAGGGTCATGCCGCCATGCTCGCGAAGCTCGAGGAGCGCTCACCGTGAAAACCGGGGCAACCAGGCACCCGCTGCGCAACTGCCGAATGGCAGCGGCGTCCCTGGCCGTTTTAACGCTGCTGGGCTGTGCGGAAAAATCGACGCCTGTCGCGGTTGCGCCCGCGGCCGGCCCTGCCCCGACGGTCACCGTGACCCGGGTGGTGCAGCGGCCCATGGCTGAATCGGTGACTGCCTCGGGCCTGCTGGTCCCGCGCGAGGAAGCGGCCGTGGGGGCGGAGGTCGGTGGTTACCTGGTGGGTAAGGTGCTGGTCGAGGAAGGCGCCCTGGTGAGCGCGGGGCAGGAACTGGCCCGGCTCGACCCGGGCCTGCTGCTGGCCAAAATCGACCAGGCAAAAGCGGGCGTGGCCCAGGCCCTCGCCATTGCGGAACAGGCGCGGGGGGAAGCGGACCGGGTCGAGACTTTCGATGCCCGGGGCGTGATGTCCATCGAACAGGTCGCCGCGCGCCGTTTCCAGGCGAAAACAGCGGAAGCCGCGGTTGCCGTCGCCCGGGCCCAACTCGAGGATTTTCTGTCCCAGCAGCGCAGGCTGGTGGTGCGGGCCCCGGTTGCGGGCATCGTACTGCAGCGCATGGTGCGGCCCGGGGACGTGGCGAGCCTCGGCGAGCCCATGTTCACCCTCGCCCGGGACGCCCTGATAGAACTGGATGCCGAAGTCCCTGAGGATGTGCTGGCGGGAATTGCCCTGGACGACGGGGCGACCGTCAGCCTGCCATCAGGTGGGACCGTCGAGGGCAAGGTCAGGCTGATCTCCCCGCGTATCGATCCGCTGACCAAGCTGGGGCGGGTTCGCGTCAGCCTGGCGCCGCATCCGCAGTTGCGGGTGGGCGGCTATGCCCGCGCCACTTTCAGTCGCACCGGCAAACCGGTGGCGGCGATCGAGGCAAAGGCCGTGCAGTGGGAAGCGAGCGGCCCCCGGCTGATTGCGATCGACGACAATAACCGGGTCCAGCTGGTACAGGTGCGAACCGGCGCCAGGGATGCCGGCTTCGTCGCCCTGGAGCAGGGGCCGCCGGTGGGGACCCGGGTTGCCCTGGGCAGCGGCGTGGCACTGCTTGAGGGTGACCGGGTGCACCCCGTGGAGCCAGACCAGGCAGCGGCACAGGGGCAGGGGCAGGGGCTGTGAAGCTCGGGGTTTCCGCCTGGTCCATCCGCAACCCGATACCGGTGTCGGTGCTTTTTATCGCCCTGGTGGTCGCGGGTATTGCCGGCTACAAGTCGCTGCCTATCAAACTCTACCCGGACGTCACCTTCCCGCTTGTGCAGGTCCACATCACATTGCCCGGGGCCGCTGCCGGTGAGGTCGAGACGCAGATCACCCGGGAGGTCGAAGCCGCCGCGTCCAACCTGTCCGGTGTCAACCACGTGCAATCGACCGTTACCCAGGGGCTGTCATCAACCAGCGTCGAGTACGAGATCGGCGAGGATCCACAGGAGGCCACGGACGAAGTGCGGGCTGCTATCGACCGCATCCGCAGCAGCCTGCCCCGCGGTATTGAAGAACCCATCGTCGAACGCTTTGAAGTCGAGTCCAGCCCGATTGTCACCTACGCACTTTCCGGCGAGGGTCTGTCGGACCTGGAGCTGAGCAGGCTGGTCGATGACACCATCGCCCGCCGGCTCATCACGGAACAGGGGGTTGCCCAGGTAAGCCGGGTGGGCGGTGTCGAACGCGAGATCAATGTCACCCTGGATACCGCACGGCTGGAGGCTCTCAACCTCACCGCACCCCAGGTCAACGCCGCCCTGCGCGGCGCCAGTATCGACGTGCCCGGAGGCCGCGCCCGGGTGGGCGGGCGCGAACAGACCGTGCGCGTGCTCGGCGCGGCCCAGACGGTCGAGAGCCTCCGCGACATGGTGCTTTCCACCGACGCGGGCCGGGAGGTCCGGCTGGCGGATGTGGCGAGCGTTGCCAGCGGCGCCGCCGAGCGCCGCGGGTTCGCCGTTCTGAACGGCCAATCGGTGGTCGGTTTCCAGGTGATGAAGACCAAGAAAGCCTCTGACGTGGCGGTGGCCCGCAGGATCGAGGAAGCCACCCGGCAACTGGCGCAGAACTATCCCGACCTGCACTTCCAGCGCGTCATCTCCACCGCCACCAGTACCCAGGACAGTTTCTCGGCGACCCTCAACTCGCTGATAGAGGGCATGTTGCTGGCGGCACTGGTCGTGTTCCTGTTCCTGCGCAGCTGGCGGGCCACCCTGATCGCCGCGCTGGCCATGCCGATCTCCCTGATTCCGACCTTCGCGGTGATGCAGCTCATGGACTTCAGCCTCAACATGATCAGCCTGCTCGCGCTGACCCTGGTCATCGGCATCCTGGTGGATGACGCCATCGTGGAGATAGAAAATATCCAGAAGCGGGTGGAGGCCGGCGAAAATCCCTTTGACGCGGCGATGGTCGGCGCCGACCAGATTGGTCTGGCCGTGCTGGCCACCACGCTGACTATCGTGGTGGTTTTCCTGCCGGTCGCCTTCATGGGCGGCTTTGCCGGTCAATTTTTCAAAGAGTTCGGTTTTACCGTCGCCATTGCGGTGTTGTTCTCGCTGCTGGTCGCCCGCCTGTTGACCCCCCTGCTGGCGGCCTATTTCCTCAAGCCGGCGGAAGTACCACAGCCGCGCGCCGCATTCACTGGCCTGTATCCGCGGGTGCTCAATTTCGCCCTGGCGCACCGCTGGCTGTCACTGGCGGCGGGCATCGCGCTGACGGCGGGTTCGCTCCTGCTCGCGGCCAGCCTGCCGGCGGGACTGACGCCGCCGGAGGATAATGGCATCGTCCAGCTGAGTATTGACGGTGCGCCGGGGGCGACCCTGGACGACATGCGCAGCAGCAGCGAAATACTGGACCGCAAGCTGAGGTCACTGCCCGATGTCGACAGCGTATTTACCGTGGTGGGCTCGGACAGCGTCGACGGCGATGTCCGCTCCGGCAGTATCACCGTGTTGCTCGCAGCGGACAGGACCCGAACCACCCAGCAGTTCAGCGCGGATATCATACCGGTACTGCTGAGTGTCCCGGATGTACGGGTCGGCTTTGGCCAGAGCGGGAGCGCGGGCGGGGGCAGCAACACGGTGCAAATCGTCCTCGCGGGGGATGACGCGGAGCTGCTCGCCGCAACCACCCTGGGCTTGGAGCGCCAGATGCGGGAGGTGCCGGGTCTCAGCAACGTACACCAGAGAACGCCCAGGCCCGGCACCGAACTCATCATTACCCCCAAACCCGCGGAGGCCGCGCGCCTGGGCGTCAACGCGGAGACACTGGGTATGATCGCGCGGGTAGCCACCCTGGGCGACGTCGACGCCAACACCGCCAAGTTCAACAGCGGCGACCAGCGCCTGCCGATCCGGGTGCGCCTGCCCGATGAGGCACGGGCGGATGTCTCCAGTCTCCGCAACCTGCGGGTCCCCACCGCCAGCGGCGCATCGGTTCCGCTCTCGGCGGTCGCGGATATCTCCTTTCAGGCAGGGGTCGCGCGGATAGAGCGCTATGACCGGCAGCGGCGAGCCATGATAGAAGCCCAGTTCAGCGGCATATCACTGGGGGAGGCGAACCAGGCGATCAACTCCCTGCCGATCATGGCGGCGCTACCGGCGGGCATCGCCCAACCGGCCTACGGGCAAACTGAGCGGATGGGGGAATTATTCGCCGACTTCGGCGGCGCCATATTAGCCGGCATCGGTCTTATCTTCGGGGTCATGGTACTGCTGTTTCGCAGCTTCTTTAAGCCGATCACCATTCTGGCGGCGCTGCCCCTGTCGCTCGCCGGCGCCTTCGCCGGCCTGCTGATCGCGCAAAGCGAGCTGGGCCTTTCGGCACTCATCGGCCTGCTGATGCTGATGGGGCTGGCGGCGAAGAACTCGATCCTGCTGGTGGAATTTGCCATCGAGGCCGAGCGCAACGGCGCCTCCCAGCACGACGCCATCCTGCGCGCCTGCCACGAACGGGCCCGCCCCATCGTCATGACCACCATGGCGATGGCCGCGGGCATGCTGCCAACCGCCCTCGCCGTCGGCGCCGGCGGCGAGTTCCGCGCGCCCATGGCCATCGCCGTGATCGGCGGCCTGATCAGCTCCACCCTGCTGTCCCTTGTCCTGGTACCGGTGGTGTACGAAGTGATCGACGATTTTGAAATCCGGGTCAGGCCGAAACTGGCCCGGCTCGTGGTACCCCGGGAACCGCAAAAACCGGCTATAGTAACGGCCGCGCAGCCTCAAGCTGCCTTCATGAAACACGCCCAGCACCCCGACCGGAGCCCGCCATGACTTACACTACCCTGCGCTACGAAGTGGCCGACCATATCCTTACCCTCACCCTGGACCGCCCCGAGCAGCTCAATGCCTTTACGGTGGAGATGGCCAACGAGCTGATCGATGCCTTCAACCGCGCCAGTGATGACGACGCGGTGCGCGCGATCGTGGTCACCGGCGCGGGCCGCGCCTTCTGCGCCGGCATGGACCTCAACGCGGCGGGCAATGTGTTCGGCCTGGATGAAAAGCTGCACCCCACCATGGCGGACATGCACAGTCACCTGGAGGACCCGCAGATGATCGCCAGCGTGCGCGACACCGGCGGCCGCGTGACGCTGGCGATCTACGACTGCAAGAAACCGGTGATCGCGGCGATCAACGGCGCCGCCGTGGGCATCGGCGCCACCATGACCTGCGCCATGGATATCCGCCTGGCCTCGGAGCACGCCCGCATCGGCTTCGTGTTCAACAAGATCGGTATCACGCCCGAGGCCTGCTCCACCTGGTTCCTGCCGCGCATCGTCGGCATGTCACAGGCGCTGGAGTGGTGCTATACGGGTGACATCCTGAAAGCCGGGGAGGCCCTGGCCGGCGGCTTCGTGAAGGCGGTGTTGCCCGCGGACAAATTACTGGAAGAAGCCTACCGCATCGCCGGGCGCATCGCCCGGCACAGCCCCGTGGCCATCGCCCTCACCCGCCAGATGATGTACCGCAACGCCGCCCAGCCCCACCCCATCGAGGCGCACCGGGTCGATTCGCTGGCCATCTTCTACTGCAGCCAGTAGAGCGGCTAGGAGGGCGTGGCGTCCTTCCTGGAGTAGCGCGCCCCTGTCTACACCGACCGGGTCTCCACCGATATGCCGCCCTTCTATCCCTGGTGGTGAAGCCGCGCCGGAGCGTAGCGGCGCGACGGTCCGCAGCGCGTCACGCGTCGATGATAATGGGTAACTCTTCCAGGCCGCGCAGCAGGATATTCGGCATGTACTCCAGCTCGGCGGGATCGCAGGCCAGGGAAAAATTGCGGCTGCGCTCGAACAGTTTTTCCCAGGCGACCGTCATTTCCAGCCTGGACAGGTGCTGGCCTATGCACACATGGGTGCCGAACCCGAAGGCGATATGGCGCTTGGCATTGCTGCGCGTCACGTCGAATTCCATGGGGTTTGCAAAGATCGCCTCGTCGTGATCGGAGGAGAAATACTTCAGTAATACCATGCTGCCTGCGGGGATGGTGGTGCCGCCAAGACAGTAGTCGGCTTTGGCGACCCGCCACATGTTGGAGGTGGGCGTGGCCACGCGCAGGGATTCCTCGACCAGGCCGGCAATCAGCGAGCGATCCTCGCGGATCATCTGCTGCTGCCTCGGGTTGAGGCAGAGCTGGCGCATGCCCTCGGCCAGGGTTGCGGTGGTGGTTTCATTGCCCGCCACCAGGAACTGGGTGCAGTGCGACAATTGCTCCTCGATCGTCAGTGGCCGCCCCTGGTAAGTGGCGTTGGCAACCAGGCTCAGCAGGTCGTCGGTGGGGTTGCCGCGGCGCTGGTCCAGGGCGGCGACAAACCAGTCATATTCATCCTTCAGCCCCTCGTGGGCGGCGAGCAGCGCCTGCTTGTCCCCTACCTGGGACAACACGGTGACATTGTCGACGGTCCACTTGAACGCCAGCTCGCGCATGTCGAGCGGCATACCCAGCACGTGCATGATGACTGACAGCGGCAACGGGCGGGTAAAGCGCTCCACGAAATTGATGGGAGAGCCCAGCGGCAGCTGGTCCAACAAGCTGTCGCTCAACTCACTGATCCAGGGTCGGTACCTGGCGACATTGTTGAGCAGGAAGAAGTCCTTCAGTTCATCGCGATAGACATGGTGCTCGGGGTCGTCGATGGTGAGCAGCGTGCCCCTGCCCAGGTCGTAGGTTTTGCTCATGACCGCGGCGACATCCGCGTCGATACTCTCACCGGCGCCCTTGGCCAGGGCGAAGTCATTGGAGAACACCGCGGGATTGCGGTGGGCTTCGCGCACCAACTCGTAGGTGGCCACCACATACACGCCCGATGCCGGGTCGCGGTACACGGGGGCGGTATCGCGCAGGGTCTTGTCAAAGTGGTAGGGACACTTGAGCGTCCCGCTGTCGAACAGCGGCATGTCCGCCAGGGCGCGGGTGTCGTTGCGGGTTGGTGCTGTCACGGCGTGTCTCCGTCGGGATTGGCGGCCAATTATGCGGGCCGGCTATAAAACAGTCAACGCTGACTGTTATTGGGGACTGCTCTCAGGTGCCAGCGCGCCGCCCCGCCCGGCCAACGCCCTGATATCCCGGCCCACGTAATACAGCACCGGCACCAGGAACAGGGTGACGAAGGTGGCGAACATAACGCCGAAGGCGATGGAGATCGCCATGGGCTTGACGAACTGCGCCTGGATGGAGGTTTCCAGCTGGATGGGCGCCAGGCCCATGAAGGTCGTCACCGAGGTCAGCAGCACTGGCCGGAACCGGCGCACGCCGCCCTCCACAACCGCCTGCTGCCAGCTTTCTTCCCCACTGCGCAGGCGCTCGTTGATATGATCCACCAGCACCAGGCTGTCGTTGACGACGAGACCGGACAGGCCGATCATCCCCACCGCCGACAGCATGCTCACAGTGCTGCCGACAATCAGGTGACCCAGGATCGCCCCCGTAATGCCGAAGGGAATGACCGACATGATAATCAGTGGCAGGCCGTAGCTGCGCAGCGGGATGGCCAGCGCGGCGTAGATCATGATCAGGATGGCGATCGCGCCTGCGGTCAGCGAGTCGGTGGTCTCGGCCTCCTCCTCCGCCTCGCCGGCGAGGCGGCTCGAGACACCCGGATAGCGGGCCAGTATCTGCGGCAACACCCGGGTGGCGATCTCCTGGTTGACCACGCCGGGCTCAATCCGCGCCTTGTCCACGTCCGCCTCCACGTTGACCACCCGCTGGCGATTGAAGCGATTGATCACGCTGACCCCGGTGCGCTCCCGGGCCTCCCCCACCACCTCGAACGGCACCTTGCCGCGCCCGGGCACGTCAATCCACATGGAGCGCAGGGATTCCATCGTGGCCCGCTCCCCGGCGGGAAAGCGCACATAGACCCGGACCTCGTTGCGACCGCGCTGCAGGCGCTGGATTTCGGCGCCGAAAAAGGCCTGCCGGACCTGTGTGGCCAGTTCCACCTGGCCCAGCCCCAGGGCGTCACCCTCGGGGGTCACCCGGATATCCAGCTCCGGCGCCCCGGCGTCGAAGCTGTCGCGGATGTCGAATACACCCGCGTAACCGGCCAGGGCCACCTTCAATTCAGCGGCGGCGGCGCGCAGGTCTTCCAGGTCCTGCCCCGCCAGCTCGACATTCAGCGCCGACCCCGCGGGGCCGGCATTGGCATTGAAGATCAATGACTGCACGCCGCTGAGCTCGCCGAGACTCTCGCGCATCCACTGCGCCAGTTCCACCGAGTCGATATCGCGTTCAGTGCTGGGCAACAACTGCACGGTCAGCTTCGCCTCGGTATCCGCGGTGGACAGGGTCATCAACTCGAGCAACACGCCCGTGTCGGCACCGGTCTGCTCCCGGTAGCGCGCGTCCATGGCCCTGGCGGCCTCCTCGATGCGCAGGGCGTAGGCGTGGGTCTGCTGCCAGGGCGTGCCCTGGGGCATTTTCAGGCTGATATCGATCTGGTCCGAGGGCACGGTGGGGAAGAAAACGAAGCGCACAATGCCCGCCGGTACCAGTGCCAGGCAGATCAGCAGCCCCCCCAGGAAGATGGCCAGTGTGGTGTAGCGGTTGCGCACCGCCAGCTCCAGCATCGGGCGATAGCGGGTGTCAGCGAAGCGCTGCAGGCCCTGGACGCAGCCACGCTGCAGGGCGGCAACGCGACCCGCCAGGGAACCGGGCCTGTGCTGTCGAGCGTTGATACGGATATGGCGCAGGTGCGCCGGCAGGATCAGCTTGGTTTCCAGCAGCGAAAACCCCAGGCACAGCACCACGATGGGTGCGATCTGGGAAAAAATCCGGCCCACGCCCTCGGTCAGGAACCAGGCCGGTATAAACGCGATCATCGTGGTCATCGCCCCGAACACCGTCGCCACCGCGACGCGCCTGACGCCCCTGATAATACTCTCCACGCCCTGGCCTTCCTGCTCCAGCTGGGTGTAGGCGCTCTCCGCGGTGACAATCCCGTCATCCACCAGCATCCCGAGCACGAGGATGAAACCGAATACAGAAATAACATTGATGGAGACGGGCATGCCGAACAGGTTGATGACCAGCAGGGTTCCCAGTATCGAGAAAGGCACGCCGAGCATCACCCAGAACGCCAGCGACAGGTCCAGGAACAGGGCCAGGGTGAGCATCACCAGGATCGCGCCCTGGACTGCGCTCTTGAGCATGAGCTCGATGCGCCCCTTGAGAATCAGGCTGCGATCGGACCAGCCCACGAACTGGACACCGGGGGGCAACTCGGATTGCTTGCGGTCCACGAACTCGCGCAGCTGCCGGGTCATCGCCAGCACATCCTGCTCGCCCACCCGGTCGACCTCGAGGGTGAGGCTGGGCTGGCCATTGAGCCGGCTCAGTACGGGCTGGTCGGTAAAGGTGTCCTGCACGGTGGCGACATCACCCAGGGAGATCCTGGTGCCGTCGTCCCTGCTGAGCAGCGTCAGGCGGGAAAAATCCTCGCCGGTATAGGCCTGGCCGACTGAGCGCAGGGTGATGGAGCCGGTGTCGGTACGCAGCTTGCCGCCGGGCAGGTCGCGCGAGCGCAGCTGCACCGCCCTTACCACGTCGTTGAAGGTCAGGCCGTAGCGGCGCAGGGCCGAGTCGGACACCTCGATGGAGATCTCGTTATCGCGCACGCCGCTGATATCCACCTGGGTGATGCCGGGCAACAACAGCACCTCATCGCGCAAGCGCTGGGCCAGTTCCTTGAGCTGGTGCTCATCCAGCGCGCCATACAGCGTCAGCCGCATCGCCCGGGTGCGCGAGAGTATCTCCTCGACAATGGGTTCCTCCGCGTTGAGAGGAAAGGCCGCAATCGAGTCGACCCTGGCCTTGACCTGGCTGAAGGCCTTGGCCATGGGTGTG
>CAYTDW010000047.1:0-10600 GCA_964436585.1 uncultured Halioglobus sp.
TGTTCATCACCGGGGTTGGTGAAGTTTTCCCCTACATAAGATCACACAATGTATTGAACAATCTTCAAAGTACCGCCAAACACAAGCCAACACTGATGTTCTTTCCAGGTGCCTATACACATTCATTGGAATCCGGCGCCTCGCTGGATCTGTTCAGTCGACTGCACGACGACAAGTACTACCGGGCATTCAACATCTACCATTGTGAGCCATGAGTTATGCCGGACCAGACGAGGGATCAGTGATGACGTTAAAAGCAATATTCAGTAAAGCGGTCGATCGGCATATCGAGGGTGTCATCAAGGCCGATGATGAGGCAGGCCTTCGCCTTGAGATCGAAGAGTACGTGCTGACAAATGAGGTGGAAAAACGCCTTGAGTCGTTTCTGGATGCGTATAACAACTACGAAGGCGCAAATGGTGTCTGGGTATCCGGCTTTTTCGGCTCAGGAAAATCCCACCTCCTGAAGATGCTGGCGATGCTGTTGGAAAACCGCAAGATCGATGGCACAGGCACTCTCGATCTCTTCTTGCCCAAGTGTGGGGACAACGAGATTCTGCGCGGAGATCTGAAGCGGGCAGTAGGTATTCCGTCCAAGAGCATTCTGTTCAATATCGACCAGAAAGCGGACGTCATCAGCAAGACCGAAATAGACGCTCTACTGGCTGTCTTCGTCAAAGTGTTCGATGAGATGTGCGGCTACTACGGTAAACAGGGCCACATTGCCCAATTTGAACGCGACCTGGACAGCAGAGGATTCTATGAGCAGTTCAAAGCGGCTTATGAATCAAATGCAGGCAGGGGCTGGCTGAAAGGGCGTGAGCAGGCTTTATTGGAAGGTAAGCATATAGCCAAAGCCTATGCTGCAGTGACTGGGGGTAGTGAAAGTGCGGCGGTGGGTATCCTGGACAAGTACCGCAGCCAATATCGGGTTTCCATTGAGGATTTCGCCGATCAGGTCCTTGCCTATGTTGAGCGGCAGTTGGCAGAAGGCGGCCATAAGGATTTCCGGCTGAACTTCTTTGTCGATGAAGTCGGCCAATACATAGCAGACAACATCAAATTGATGACCAACCTGCAAACCATAGCCGAGAGCCTGGCGACAAAATGTCGGGGCAGGGCATGGGTGATTGTCACCGCACAGGAAGATATGGGTACGGTGGTAGGCGAAATGGACCAGCAGAAGGGCAACGATTTCACCAAGATTCAGGCACGGTTTGCCAACCGCATGAAACTGACCAGTGCGGATGTGGCGGAGGTTATCCAGAAACGGCTGCTGACCAAAAATGAAGAAGGCGTCCGGCTGCTTTCGGACATTTATCACGCGCAGTCCAATAACTTCAAGACGCTGTTTGATTTTGCCGATGGCTCCCAGAGTTTCCGCAATTTTCAGGACAGGGAGCATTTCATACACAGCTACCCCTTCATCCCCTATCAATTTTCCCTGTTCCAGGCGGCCATTCAGAATTTATCACTACATAACGCGTTTGAAGGCAGGCACAGCTCAGTGGGTGAGCGGTCGATGCTTGGTGTATTCCAGCACGTTGCGATTCGTATCGCAGATCATGAGATAGGGCAGCTGGCTACTTTTGACCTGATGTTCGAGGGTATACGCACCGCACTGAAATCCCAAATTCAACGCGCCGTCATCCAGTCCGAGAATCACCTTGGGGACAATTTTGCCATACGATTACTGAAAGCGTTATTCCTGGTCAAGTATGTCAAGGAGTTCAAGCCAACGCTCAGAAACCTGTGCGTCCTGATGCTGGATGGGTTCGATCAGGATTTACCCGCACTTCGAAAGCGAGTGGAAGCGGCCTTGAGCCTGTTGGAGCAGCAGACTTACATTCAGCGCAACGGAGATCTTTATGAATACCTGACCGACGAAGAGAAGGATGTTGAACAGGAGATCAAGAACACTGAGGTGGAATCTTCAGAGGTCGCGGCGGAATTGGAGAAGATCATATTTGATCATGTGATCAAACAACGCAAGATTCGTTACAGCCCGAGTGCTGCCACAAACGAGGGGCAGGATTACCCGTATTCGCGCAAACTGGACGAGCGCCTGCACGGCCGTGAGCACGAGCTCGCTGTGCATGTGATAAGCCCCTTTCACGAGCATGCGGACAATGAGCAGATGCTCCTTACAAACTCAACCTACAACACGGATGAACTGTTTATCCTGATGCCGCCGGATGAACGGTTGGTTCGCGATCTACTCATGTACAAGCGGACGGAGAAATACATTCGCCAGAATATCTCCATTACGCAGCAAGAGGCGGTCAAGCGGATACTTGCGGATAAGGGTTATCAGAATCGAGAGCGCTTTACAGATCTGCAACAGCGTGTTCAGGGCCTGATGGGTAAAGCCCGTTTGCTGGTTGCAGGTGCTGATATTGAGGTCAGCTCAGAGGATGCGCAGACTCGTGTGGTGCGCGGCTTTCACGAGCTGATTACGCGTGCCTACCCAAATCTGCGCATGTTGCGTGGCATAAGCTACTCCGAGGATATGCTCAAAACCATTCTGGACAATAAGGGTGGAACGCTATTCGGGACTGATGCAACGTCGCTTGCGGAATCCGAGCAGGAACTACTGTCTTTTATCCAGAGCAATAATCGGGGCGGTGTGCGTACCACGCTGAAAAACCTGCTGGAGAAGTTTGAGCGTAAGCCCTATGGTTGGTATTACGCGGCAGTACTGTGCACCCTCGCCAGTCTCTGTGCGCGCGGGAAGGTTGAAGTGCGCTCCGACGGTGATCTATTGGAAGAGAGCGAACTGGAACGGGCGCTGCGCAATACTCATGGTTATAGCAATGTGGTGTTGGAACCCCAGGTTGAGTTTACCGCGTCCCAGGTTCGTGCCCTGAAAGAGTGCTTTGAGGATTTCTTCGACGCGCCACCGAAAGACAGTGAGGCAAAAGCGCTTGGTAAGGAAACAGCCGCAGCATTTGAAACGCTTGTGCATCAGCTCACCCCGCTGGCGGCTCAGGCCGCGCAGTACCCTTTCCTGAATGCACTGACACCCGTAATAGAGAAGCTCAGGGAAGTTTCCGGAAAGCCCTATACCTGGTACCTCACCGAGCTCGTGCGTCAGGAAGATGCGCTTCTTACCATGAAGGAGGAGTTCATCGACCCCATCAATAAATTCATGAGCGGCCCTAAAAGGGATATTTTTGATGATCTGCGCCAGTTCGTTCAGACCCAGCAGGCCAACTTCGCCTATCTCAATGGGGAGACGACTGCCCGACTTGTGGCCTGCCTGAACGATCCGCTCTGTTTCAAGGGCAAACAGATGCAGGAGGCAAAAACATTGCTGGACCACCTGCGCCAACAAGTGGCTGATCAGGTGAGAATGGAGGTAAGTGCTGCCGTCTTCACCATAGAAAATTTGCAGGGCCGCTTGTGCAGTATGGAGGAGTATTCGAAGTTAAGCGGCGAACAACAGGCGCAGATCGCCAGTCCGTTCATCGAATTTGCCAGCGAAATAGAAGCCCAGCCGCTGATAGCTGTCATCCGCGAGTCGGCGCGCCGATTTGAAGACACAGAGTACCAGCAGCAGTTGGCGCTAATGACACGCTGGTCCGGTTTGGGAAACGAGGCATCGGACACGGGAAACTCGGGGCCGGGAACTAGCAGTGACTCCGGTGAGCCATCCACCGCCCAAATCGAGTATGTGGGATTGCGCTCACTTCATGTTCCCTACGGCAAGGCGTGGCTGGCGGATGAGAGCGATGTTGAGGCATACCTTGACGCCATCCGCAACGCGCTGCTGGAAGCGATCACACAAGGCAAGCGCGTCAATCTATGAGCAGGGAAATCGCCGAATCACTACTTCAGACTGCGCTGCAGGACCCATCCGCTCGCTTTAGGCCTGGTCAGTGGGAGGCGATTTCCACGCTCGTGGACAGTCGCCGCAAGCTGCTCGTCGTTGAGCGCACTGGCTGGGGCAAAAGCTCGGTCTACTTTATCAGTACAAGGCTGCTGCGAGATCGCGGTTTTGGCGCGACGATAATCATCTCCCCCCTGCTGGCGTTGATGCGCAACCAGATCGAAGCTGCCGTACGCCTGGGTATCCATGCAATTACAATGAACTCCACCAATAGGCAGCACAATGCGGCGCTGACCCGGCAGGTACTCGCCAACCAGGTGGACTGCCTGCTGATATCACCGGAGCGCCTTGCCAACGACGAATTTGTCGAGCAGGTATTGCAGCCAATCGCCGACCGTATCGGCCTGCTGGTAGTGGATGAGGCCCATTGCATCTCGGATTGGGGCCATGATTTCCGCCCGGACTATCGCCGTTTGCTGAATGTGTTGCGGCAGTTACCACCCAATATGCCGGTGCTGGCGACCACGGCCACCGCCAATGATCGGGTGATCGCCGATATCGTGGAACAGCTCGGCGATATACAGGTGCAGCGAGGGCCGCTGGTACGCGAGAGCCTGGCGCTGCAGACCATCACATTGCCGGATCAGGCCAGCCGCCTGGCGTGGTTGGCGGATACGATCCCGACATTGGAAGGCGCTGGCATCATTTATGCGCTTACCAAGCGCGACGCGGAGCAGGTACGTGATTGGCTGCAAAGCCGGGGCATAGACGCACAGGCCTATTACAGCGGCATAGAGCATCCCGATTTTGCTGACTCCAACCACTATCGCCAACATCTGGAGGAACTGCTGCTAACCAACCAGCTGAAAGTCCTGGTGGCGACCACTGCGCTGGGAATGGGTTACGACAAGCCGGATCTACATTTTGTTATTCACTACCAGGCTCCCGGTTCCATCGTCGGCTATTATCAACAGGTGGGCCGAGCGGGACGTGGCATAGCCGAATCCTTTGGGGTGTTGCTCTCCGGCGGCGAGGACGAGCGAATCCACGAATTTTTCCGGCGCTCGGCGTTCCCATCGGAACGAGAGGTGCATAAGCTTCTGGAAGTTCTGGAGCTCCAGCCAGGTAGTCCATTTGATACCGTCGATGGTTTAACGCTGCGGCAGCTGGAGCAGTGCCTGAACATGCGCCACTCCCAGATCGAGAAAATCGTGAAGTACCTGAGCGTGGAGAATCCTGCGCCCATAGTTAAAGATGGTTCGCTCTGGGTTCGCACGCCGGTCACCTATCAAATGGATCATGAGCGGATCGCCTGGCTCACCGCGCAACGCGAAGTGGAATGGCAGGAGATACAGGGCTACATCAATAGTACCGGTTGCCTGATGGCCTATCTGCGCGATGCTCTGGATGACCCCGAGTCAGAGCCCTGCGGAAAATGCGCGAATTGCCTGGGTACCCCGCTTTTTTCGGTATCGATCAATCGCGACACGGCCATTGCGGCAGCGCAGTTTATCCGACACTCCGAGCTGCCGATCAAACCCAAAATCCAGATGCCCGCGAACGCGTTCCCCGTTTACGGCCTCAGAGGTAATCTACCGCCCTCCCTGCGTGCATCCGAAGGCAGGATACTGAGTCGGTGGGGCGATGCCGGCTGGGGCGGACTGGTGGAGGCCGATAAACATCAGGGTGCTTTCAGGGATGAACTGGTAGCTGCCGCGAAGGACATGGTCAGCCAGCGCTGGTGCCCGACGCCGGCGCCGCAGTGGGTTACCTGTGTGCCATCGCTGCAGCACCCCGAACTGGTGCCGGATTTTGCCCGCCGCCTCGCCAAGGCACTGGGACTGTCGTTTCACCCGGTAATCCATAAAGTGCGCGCCAATGATCCGCAGAAGCTGCAGAACAACCGCTTCCACCAGTGCAGTAATCTCGACGGTGTATTCGATATTGTGGGGGCTGTACCGCACACACCGGTGCTGCTGGTGGATGATGTGTGTGATTCGGGATGGACGCTTACCGTACTGGCAGCGTTGCTCAAGCGCAAAGGCAGTGGCGACGTTTACCCACTGGCCCTCGCCTCAACCAGTACGGGGGACTAGATCATGGAATCGGCAAGAACCCAGGCCATTCTGCTGTTGACCGCACACTTTTCCAAAGCAGCGGACACCAGCGTAAAACCACTCAGCAACAAGGAATGGGGTAGCTTTGCGCTGTGGCTGAAAGAGCGCCGCTTAGACCCGGAAAAACTGCTGTCCGGCGATCTGGCAACAGTGCTGGAGGGCTGGGCCGACAAAAAGGTCACCCTCGAACGCCTCGGCCAGCTCCTGAACCGCGGCTCGGCACTCGCCCTGGCCATGGAAAAGTGGAGCAGATCCGGCTTATGGGTGATCACGCGTTCAGACAATGACTACCCAAGGCGGCTGAAAGATAAGTTGGCTCACGCGGCTCCCCCTGTATTGTTCGGTTGTGGCAATCGTGCGCTGCTGAATCGCGGTGGTATTGCTGTTATCGGTTCGCGCGATGCCAGCGATGAAGACCTTGCGTACAGCCAGCGACTGGGTGAGTTGGCTGCTGCTGCTGGTGATTCGGTTGTGTCCGGTGGCGCTCGTGGCGTTGACGAGGCGAGCATGCTGGGTACGTTGCAGGCGGAGGGCATGGCTATAGGTGTGCTTGCGAATGACCTTCTCAGAACAGCCACCTCCTCAAAATACCGCCAACACCTCATGCGCAACAACCTGGTATTGCTGTCATCCTTTTACCCGGAAGCTGGTTTTAACGCGGGCAACGCCATGCAACGCAACAAGTACATTTACTGCCTCTCGGATGCAGCGATAGCCGTGCATTCGGGCACTAAAGGCGGTACCTGGGAGGGCGCAGTGGAAAACCTGCGCAACCAGTGGGTTCCTCTGTGGATAAAGCCGACCAGCGATGCGACGGCAGGCAATAGCCTTTTGGTCAGCAAGGGTGCGCGATGGCTGCCGGAGAAAGTGAGTGAATTACAGCTCAGTACATTGCTCGAGAGAAGAGACAGCGGTTCGGCCGGCGCGATGCCGGACATATTTGATAAACCGGCCAACGAACCGGTGATGCCGATTGAGACCGTGCCAGACAACACCGTGCACGAACCTGCACCCACCGGTTGCGAAGTGCAGCCAGCATCAGCACCCGAGGAGGTGCAGCCAGCCGCTGGACAGCAGACGGCTGAAACGATGATGGCCGCAGTATCTAGCATGACGCTGTACGAGCACTTCCTGTTAATCATGGAAAATCTGGAAACACAGGGCCCGCGAAGTGTCGAACAGCTGATTAAGCTGACCGGCCTGCAGAAAACACAGCTGAATATATGGCTGAAACAAGCGATAGCCGAAGGCAAGGTCGAAAAACAGCGCCGCCCAGCGGGTTATCAGTGGAAAGCTGCACAGCTTTTCAAGGAATAGCCAGCGATGGAAACTGCAAAGTTAAAAGGATTCTAATATGATCGAGCGTCTTGAACTGAAAAACTTCACGGTATTCAACGACCTTGACATGAGCTTCTCGGCCAAGGTCAACGTGATCATCGGCGAGAACGGCACCGGCAAAACCCATCTGCTCAAGGCGGCTTATGGGCTTTGCGCCGGTGCGCCCCTATTTAAGAACAAGCCCGATACCGGCGACGATGAACTCGAAGCGGCGCTGACCGCCAAGCTGTTGCGCCTGTTCATGCCGCTGGACGATAAACTCGGCAAGATGCATCGCCAGGGCGCGACCGACCAGGCCTATCTGTCGACCCAGTTCGCCGGGGGGCAGAAGATCGCCGCGACTTTCTTCAACAACTCCAAGGCGCTGGCTGTTCAGGATCGCGCTAACTATGAGAAGTACCAGGCCGAGGCAGTTTTCATCCCCACCAAGGAAGTCCTCTCGTTCATGAAGGGGTTCAACAGCCTGTACGAGAAGTACGGGCTCTCTTTTGATCAGACCTATCAGGACATCTGCCTGCTGTTGGATCTCCCCGAGGTCCGTCCGGAGACCCTGCACGAAAAATCCAAATGGGCCATGGCCGAGATCGAAGGCATCTGCGGCGGCCGTTTCATTTTCTATGGCGGCGGCAAGGTCACCTTCAAAACCGAGAATGCCGAATACTCCGCCAATTCCATGGCGGAAGGATTTCGCAAGGCGGGAATGCTCTCTCGCCTGCTGGAAACCGGCGCGATCCAGCCCGGTGTCAGCGGCCCGCTGTTCTGGGATGAGCCCGAATCCAACCAGAAACCCAAGCTGATGAAGCTGCTTGTACAGATATTGCTGGAACTATCACGAAACGGCCAACAGATCATCCTGGCGACCCACGACTATGTGCTGCTCAAGTGGTTCGATCTGCTTATGGACAAAGGCAAGGATGACCACGTGCGCTTCCATAGCCTGTACCGTGACGCGAACACTTCCGAGATCAAAGTCGCCTCCACCGAGGACTACCTGAAAATCACGCCGAACCCGATTGACGAGGCCTTTGGCTTTCTCATCAACCAGGAGATCGAAAACGACATGGGAAGCCTCGGCAAATGAAGATCGTTGAGGCTGACGGTTTCGAGTTCTGTTTTGAGGATGCCCTGGACGCATTCGTCTTCGATGAGACGGACAGCACCAAACCCACGTTTCACGGTGCGCCCATGAAAGGCGTCGACATCGTCGCCGAGTTCGCTGATGCCTATGTCTACGTGGAACTGAAGGACTACGACGACCCCTCGATGTACGATGTCCGTGGCGCGGCTACCGAAGACGAGACAAACTCGCGCCAAGCCAGCTTCAAGTGGCTGAAGAACTACCTGAAGTACAAATTCCGGGATTCCTACCTCTACCGGCACGCCGAGCAGAAAGTGGATAAGCCGGTTCACTATGTCTGTCTGATCACCTTTGACAACGCCTTGAACAGCCGGATGCAGAAATCCCTGAAACAGGAGCTGCCGGTGGGCAAAGCATCATGCCGCTGGGTCCAGACCCTGGCCACAAGCTGTCATGTCGTTAACTTGGATAAATGGAATGAAAACTTCCCCAAGTGGCCGGTAACACGCTTGGCCGCTGCTGTCGCCGGAGGGGCCTAAATAAATGGAAACAGCAAAACTTAAAAAGTTCGCCCAGTTCGCCCGGCGCAGCTTGCTGGAGCGGGTCTCCGCCAATCTGAAACTGGTACTGGCCGAGAACAGCGCCGCCCGGCGTGAACGTGCCGAGGCCGTCAAGAAGCTCGAAGAGGCGATCAAGGGCCACGGTAAGAAACAGGTCATCGAACGAGTGGCCTACATCTGGTTCAACCGCTTCTGCGCCCTGCGTTTCATGGACGTGAACCGCTATACCCGCATCGGCGTGGTGTCGCCCGCCGAGGGGCAGTTCCAGCCTGAGATTCTGGCTGAGGCCAAGATGGGCCATATCGACGAAGAGATGGTGCACGACAAGGTCCGGCAGCAGATCTTCGCCCTGCTCGACGGCAAGGCACCCAGCCGCGACCCGCAGGGAGAGGCCTACCGTCTGCTGGTGGTGGCCGCCTGTAACTACTGGAACAAGGCCATGCCGTTCCTGTTCCAGCGCATCGACGACTACACCGAGCTGCTGATGCCCGACGATCTGCTTTCGGGAAACTCCATCCTTGCCTACACCCGCGAGGCGATGACGCCCGATGCCTGCGAGGATGTCGAGGTGATCGGCTGGCTCTACCAGTTCTACATCTCCGAGAAAAAGGACGAGGTGTTCGACGGCCTGAAGAAGAACAGGAAGATCACGCCCGAGAATATCCCAGCCGCCACCCAGCTCTTCACTCCGCACTGGATCGTGCGCTACCTGGTGGAAAACTCCCTCGGCCGCCTGTGGCTGCTCAACCGTCCCGGCTCGAAGCTGGTCGAGAAGATGGACTACTACATCAAGCCAGCGCCTGCGGCGGTTGGTAAAGAGCAGGCCGAGACGGATTTTCTCCGCATCGCCAAGCCGGAAGAGATCAAGATCTGCGACCCTGCCAGTGGCTCCGGTCACATGCTCACCTATGCCTTTGACCTGCTCTACGCCATCTACGAGGAGGAAGGCGTTGATCCCGCCGAGATTCCGGAGAAGATCCTTACCCACAATCTTTACGGTATCGAGATCGATGAACGTGCCGGGGAGCTGGCCGCCTTTGCCCTGACCATGAAGGCCCGCGCCAAACAGCGCCGGTTCTTCAACAAGGGCGTCAAGCCGAACATCTGCGTGCTGGAAAATGTCCACTTCGACGACAATGAGTTGAAGGATTACATGGATTTTGTCGGGCGCGACCTGTTCACTGCGCCGCTGCAGACCACCCTGCGCCAGTTCGAAGAGGCCGACAATTTCGGCTCCCTGATCCGTCCGGATGTCACCGACGTGGACGGCATGCTCAGGATTCTTGAGTCAAAAAACGTCTCCGGACAGCTGTTTATCAGCATGACCCATCAGAAGGTGCTACAAGCCCTGCGGCAGGCCGATTACCTGAGCCCGAAATACCATGTGGTGATTGCTAACCCGCCGTATATGGGTGGCAAGGGGATGAATGGGCGACTTGGGGCGTGGCTTAAAGATAATTACGAAGAAGTTAAGTCTGATCTATTTTCTGCATTCATTGTTCGCTGTGCAGCTTTATCGAAAGTTCGGGCACGCCTAGGAATTATGTGCCCGAATGTATGGATGTATATCTCATCGCACGAAAAATTGAGGCGATTTCTAACTAATGATAGGGCGCTCACCAATCTTGTTGAGCTTCCACTATCCGGGTTTAAGGGGGCAACTGTTCAAATTTGTGCC
>CAYTDW010000048.1:0-10592 GCA_964436585.1 uncultured Halioglobus sp.
CGCTCCCGGGCGGCGGCGATGAGGGGAGCCGGCGCGTCCAGGGCGCCCTTGGCGTAATCGGACAGCACCAACACATCACAGCCCTCCAGCAGGGCGGGCAGGTGCTCGGCCAGGCCGGCATTACCCACGCCTGGCGGCGGCTCCTCGAAGTCCAGCCTGAGCAACTGCTGGTGGCGGCTGATCACCCGCAACTTGGTGGTGGTGGCCTGCCCCGGCAGCCGGGTGAGGGCGCAGTCGACCCCTGCGGCCGCCAGCATATCCTGCAGGGAGCCGGCCTTTTCATCATCGCCGCAGAAACCGCCAAGCCGGCTGGCGCTGCCCAATGCTGCGACGTTGAGCGCCACATTGGCGGCGCCGCCAGGGCGGTCGGTGACGTGTTCAACCCGCACTACCGGCACCGGCGCCTCCGGGGAGATCCGCGCGGTGGGTCCCTCCCAGTAACGATCCAGCATGACGTCGCCGAGCACGAGCACCCGGGCGTGGTGGAAGCGGGGCAGTTCAAGTTTCATGCGGCGCAGTTCCTGTGGCCGGACGGCCGGCGGCGGTATACCCATGGGCAAACAGCATACCACGCGCCCCCGGGCCCACAGCTCGCCCCCGCCCTTGCCAGCACCGGGTAAACCCGTTAATTTGCCCTGCCCGCCGCCACCGACCGAGTCCTTTTCCATGATCCCCGAGTTGCCGCTTGATATCGCATGTATCAAAGGCTTCCTCGCCGCCGACGAGGCCCTGGCGCTGTACGAGCACGCCCTGCAGGCCTGCGCCGCGGGGCCCGTGCTGGAGATCGGCAGCTACTGCGGCAAATCCACAATCTGCCTGGGCCTGGCCTGCCAGCGCAAGGGCGGCACGCTGTTCGCGCTGGACCATCACCGGGGCTCGGAAGAACACCAGCCGGGGGAAATGTTTCACGACCCTGAGCTATACGACGGCGGCGAGTCGGTGATGGACAGCTTCCGGGAATTTCGGCGCAATATTCGCGCGGCGGGGCTGGAGGCGGTGGTGGTGCCTATCGTGGCGGGTTCGGCGCTGGCGGCCAGGCACTGGAACACGCCGCTGGGCATGGTTTTCATTGACGGCGGCCACAGCCTGGAGGCGGCCCTCACCGACTACCGTTGCTGGGCGCCGCATGTGGTCAGGGGCGGGGTGCTGGCCATCCACGACCTGTTCGAGGACGCCCATGCCGGCGGCCAGGCGCCCTATGCGGTCTACCGGCTGGCCCTGGCCTCGGGCCTGTTCGAGCCGCTGCACCGGGTCAACAGCCTCGGGCTGCTGCGGCGGGTGTAGGGCTGATGAACCCTGCTGCCCAAACCCAGCGGGACAGCAGCTTCCCACGGGCCGCGCATGGGCGATAAGTCCCACATTGTTAACCTGACACCCGGGGTCTTGCTGCTCCAGATCCTGGACCTGGCGATCATCATGGGCACGCTCTGGGCAAGCTCACAGTATTTCTACGCCTGGGACACGGAATACCTCATCGCCTCGCTGGTCGGCGTGGCCGCCTTTTTCTTGTTGGCCCTGAATTCAGACCTCTATGCGATGGGGGTGAAGGGGGGCATCGCCCGGACCTCCACCCAGGTATTCACCCTGTGGCTGGGCGTCATCTTCGTTTTCCTCGCCGCGGTCTTCGTATTGAAGGTTTCCGCAATCGTTTCACGGGCGGCGGTGCTGAGTTGGTTCGTGGCAACGCCCCTGCTGCTGGTTACCATAAGGCTACTGCTCGCGCGCACTGCGGCCGTATCCTGGCTGTGGGGAAGCCAGCGGGTCACGGCGGCCATCTACGGTTCCGGGCCGCTTGCCCGCCAGTTCCGCGAGGCAGTCGAGGCCGATCCAGAGTCGGGCATAGTGATCGAAGGCTGCTACGATGACCCGCCAAATGCCCCCGGCCTTGGCGCCTGCGTCGACCAGAGCGCGCCCTTGGGCGGCGCGGACAAACTCTGTTTCGATGCCAGGATGCACAAATACTCGCTGGTGATACTCGCTCCCACCGAGGTGGAGGAGGGCAAGCTGGAACAGATCGTCGACGAGTTGGCAGACAGCAACACGGATATTTACTACGTGCCGGACATGACCATGTTCAACATGCTCGACTCGCGCTTCCGGAACATCGGTGGGGTGCCTTTTATCGAGGTTTTCTACTCGCCGCTTGACGGCATGGGGCGAGTGTTCAAGCGCGTCGAGGATATACTGGTCGGCAGTTTGCTGCTCGTGCTTGCAGCACTGCCCATGGCGCTTATAGCCCTGGCCATCAAAATTGACTCACCGGGCCCGGTGCTGTTCAAACAAAGTCGTTACGGCCGGGGCGGTGAAACGATACTGGTACGTAAATTTCGGACCATGAGCGTGTGTGAAGCGGGCGAGCAGGCGGTACAGGCAACCAGGGAAGATGCGCGCGTTACGCGGGTGGGCAAACACCTGCGGAGATTCTCCCTGGATGAATTACCCCAGCTTCTCGATGTAATCCGTGGAACCATGTCGGTGGTTGGCCCCCGGCCCCACCCCATTGCCCTGAACGAAGAGTTCCGCCGGACAATCAAGGGCTATATGCTCAGGCACTCGGTCAAGCCCGGCATAACCGGCTGGGCCCAGGTCAATGGCTGGCGGGGGGAGACGGAGACGCTGGAGAAGATGGAGCAGCGGGTAAAGCATGACCTTTGGTATGTAAGAAACTGGTCGCTGGGCCTGGATTTAAGAATTATTTTGGCAACGGTTTTCAAAGTAATAAATGACAAGTCCGCGTATTAAGCAAACGCTGGAACACGACATTCGGGTGCCGACATCATGCACTCCGTAGCGGCACTCGACTCCGCCGAGGTGCCCTGTGTGGACATTCTGGGAGTTTCCATGTTTGCGGGCGACATTCCTGCCGCCGCTGCTCTGGTTCGCAACGCATGCCTGGGCGACGATTCCCGACTCCCTCCCCGCTGTGTAACCGCTACCGATGCACACGGCCTGGTTCTTGCTCAAACGGACAAGAACCTGCGCGATATCTTGCGCAATACCTTCCTCACCCTGCCTGACGGTATGCCAAGCGTCTGGCTGGGACAACTCAAGGGTGCTCGTCAGATGCGACGCTGTTACGGACCGGATTTTTTCGCCGAGATACTAAAGGCGACGAGGTCGGACCCGGGCATCGGACACTACTTTTGCGGTGGTATGCCCGGGGTTGCAGATTTGCTGCGTACGGCCGCAATGGACAAGTTTGGCAACGGGAATATCGTCGGCACGCACTGCCCGCCATTTCGGCCGCTTACGGACGAGGAGTTACTATCGCTGGGAAGGGACATTGATACGGTTGATGCAAAGATCGTCTGGATCGGCATCAGCTCGCCAAAACAGGAGAAGCTCGCATCTGCTCTGGTGAATCACTGTAGCGCCAGGTTCATAATTACCGTGGGCGCGGCGTTTGATTTTCACACTGGTCGTGTTCGACAGGCGCCGGCATGGATGCAGCGCGCCGGGCTTGAATGGGTATTCCGCTTGCTCATGGAACCCAAAAGACTCTATCGCCGTTATTTGAAAGTTGTCCCGTCGTTCATTTTCTATGCCATTCGAGATATTTTGCGCGCCTATTGAAACGCTTACTCTGATCACGCTCACCGCTTTTGGAGGCGGGTAAGTTAACTGGATGATTACCTGTGTTCAATCGGGTCCTCAAAACGCTTCCATCTCTTTCGTATCAATGTTGTAAACGGGCATACCTCTAATTGCATCTACTCGATGGATGCCGTTCAAATGGGTCAGGTTTCCATTAGCATCCCTGCTCTCTCGGGCCTTGGATGTCACATAACCTTCTTCCAGCGTGATTTCTCTAACCTCGGTATTTAATTTGTCACATCGAACAAAATAGGCATTATTACCTGCGCTATTGCATCCGATAAACGAATAGCCCTTTTCTGAAGATAGTTTATGCAGCGCGCGGAGCGAGGCACCAAAATATAAATTACTATAGTGTGCCCTGGTGCGACAGAAACTTTTATCGTAGGGGGTAGTGATAGCGCGGTCTGGCCCAAAAACACTGTTGTACTCTAAAACAACCACAATGGGGTTAATTACACTAATTTCTTTCCATATCCAATAATCATTTCCATCCAAATCAATATGTAGAATTCCGACTTCCTTATCAAAACCGGATGTCGAAAGCAGGTGGTTGATATTGTCCCTGTCAATAAAAACGGCTTTGGCAGAAAGTTCATATTTCCAGAAATACTCAGAGTGGATGATTTGTGCAATATTGGACCTCGAACCATCCATCACCAGGCCAGACCAATTATTATTCATCATCAAAAAACGGGTATTCGATTCGCGGTAATTTTCTACGCCAAACTCAATGAAAGTTTTATGGGGAAACTCCAAATTGTTCACAAGCCACTGAATAATGCCGTCATCACCCCACTGAGAAAAAACTTTAAACTCCACTTCGCTCAGCGCGTTGATACTTTTTTTATTTTTAAGTGTCTCCGCAAACAGTTTACCAATGAGCAACAATTGGGTTTCCGGATGAACCAAAAGCCTCACCGCATTTTGAAGCGCGATCCTTGCTTTTTGTACATAATGAAACAGTTGCCGTAATTTCATTAAAACATCCTGACTTTACATTTACCTTTGCACTATTTTATTAACACAATTAATAACCCTAAGAATATTTTCTACGTCCTCCAAGGTGAAGGGGCGAATTCCAGGCCCCCTGCAAACGTTTCATCACCGGTGCCCGGCAATGGATTCGTTGTCAGTTGCTGTTCCGGCAATCTGCCCAATCTGCCATAGCGGAGCAAGCAGTAGTCCCATCAGCACATAAGCGGGCACAGAATTCTGGGGCGATTCAAAACCCAGGCTGAAGAATGCATTGAAGTAACTAAAGCCGATGAGGGCAAGAGCCAGCACTTGGGTCGCATCCATGCGCTGGCGCGCTGATAGTGCACGGCAAAGAAAACAGAGCGGCACCCCTATAAAGATTACGAATAAGGGGAAACCCAATCTGAATATGACTGTGATGTACGCGTTGTGTGGCCCCGAGATAAAGGTTTCCTCCGTGAGCACTTTACCCCCGGGCAAAGTCTTTACCACCTTGGGTCCAAAGCCCCAGCCCCACAGCGGCTTTTCCACGATGTCATTCCACGCCTGCCTCCACAAATAGAGTCGCCAGCTCATGAAACCCTCGCCTCCGAGGTCCTCGCCATGCAGTAGACTGGGACCTTCGAACTCCTCGCCAACCACAGAAAACTCTCTTGTTTCCTGCGTGGCACCGCGACTGGCCATTTTCTGTTGAAGTGGCTCTGGCACACTAACCACCCCCGCCTGGGGGCCTGTTCCAGACAATTGCTCAAGGATGTGGACGCTATCCTTTACCAGAGGGCGCAGGGTAGAGGGCGCGTAGAGAAGTCCAATGGAGAAAATGAGGCTGGCAAAACTTGCAATGACCAGCCTGACCAGGTTGCGGGCCACGGTCGGGCGATAGGCCATCAGGCAAATGACAAGAAAGGCCGTACCCAGCAAAAGACTTCTCTTAAGCCAAAACAGCTGTGAAAGCATAATGGGAGCAAGCGCAAAAGTCGCTGGGCCCAGCGATGCCCATCGATTGCAGAAAAGCAGCACCCCCACGAAGGGTAAAACGGCAACTGCTTCATTCGACAGAGGAAACAGAAAGTCACTTTCCATGGAGAAAACATGTGAAATTATGTAATAGCTGAGAATGCCGGCACATTGACCAAGGTAAATCGAGATCAGGGCTATTCGAAGCGAGAGATGGTCTCTCAGCCAGAACATAATTGGTATAAACAGCAGGTATAGAAGCATTACTCCATCGCGTAGTGCCTGAAACCCGAACTCGGGATAGGCGGGAATAACGCGCAGGGGAATCAGGCAAAGTAGTGCCAGCATCAACGCCGGGAGAGTCGCTGTTCTCAACTTTAGGGGCAGCAGATATTTTTGCCAATCAGTACTGCTTACAGCCAATGCCCCCACGACGAGCAATCCCAATGCAAGTAGGATATCCGTTACATAAATGGGTGCGTCCAGAAGGTCCCCGGGTAATCGAGCAAAATTGCGCCACCAGCCTGAGATTCCGAACAAGTACGCATAGAAGGCGTAACTGTAAAATCTGGCGAAGTAGGTTGCCACGTCACATCCATCAATGCTTATGTCCAGGTCATAGTGTTCGTTTTCGCGGATGAGGGCAAGCTGTGGTGCACAGTTCCTGATGACTTTCACGACCGTTGAACGCCATATTCTTGCTCCCGTGCAAAGTACTGAGTCACGCTAAAGCTAAAAAAAATTTGGCCAAACTCAAAAAGCAGACTTATTATTTACCTCTCGGGACTGCTAACGCGTCCAAGGGATCTGAAGATCCGCAGCAGCGTACTTCTCCAGGACACCAGATGAATACGACGCTCTCGCCCAAGCAGTCGCTCGAGTTGTTGCTGTGAACATCCTTTATACGCTCACCAGCTATCCGCCTTCGATAGGAGGAGCTCAGCAGCATTTCCATGAGATCGCCCGACGTCTCGCCAGGACGGATACTGTTTCGGTCGTCCGCCAGTGGGATCGAAACCGGGAGGATTGGCTACTCGGCTCAACGCTCCTGGCCCCTCGCCTGGACGCCACGAGCTTCGAGGGCGTGTCGCTGCGCTCGATCAATCTGTCTCTCTTGGACCGCGCGTGTCTCGCACCCGCACTTCCGCTTTTTTATGCAATGCCCCAGCGTTTTACTCCCTGGATAGCCCGGGTATTTCTCAAGCGCTTGCGCGCGCAAGGCGGCGCAAAGCCAAACCTGATCCACCACGGGCGAATAGGGCGCGAGAACCTGGCGTACGCTTCACTGCTGTATGCGCGCGAGCTCGGCGTGCCGTTTGTGCTCACGCCGTTCCATCATCCCCGCTGGGTAGGCTGGCGCTACCGCGAATGGCTCGAGATCTATCGCGAAGCCGATCATGTCTGTGCCTTGACCGGGAGCGAGCGGGCGACGCTGATCTCGCTCGGCGTTCGGCCTGAGCGGGTTAGCGTTACGGGGCATGGGCCTTCGGTGCTACTGCCCTCTGAGACGAACGGCGAAAACTTTCGTGATGTCCATGGCCTGGGTAGCCACCCGATGATTCTCTTCCTGGGCCAGAAGTATCCCTATAAGGGGTTCGCGCAGCTGAATCAGGCCGCGGCCCAGGTTTGGGAGAGATTTCCGCAGGCTCGCTTCGTGTTCGCAGGTCCCGGCACCCGCGAGTCGGCCGCGTACTTCAAGGCCCATCGCGATCCTCGCGTTCTGGAACTGGGCGCGTTGCCCCTGGCCGAGAAGTGCTCAGCGCTTGCCGCCTGCGACCTGCTCTGCCTACCGTCGAAGCAGGAAAGCTTTGGCGGAGTATTCGTCGAGGCGTGGACGTTCTCGAAGCCCGTAGTCGGCGGGCGAATCCCGGCCATCGCCAACGTGATCGACGAGGGCGAGAACGGCTTGCTGGTGGACCAGAAGCCGGCCGAAATCGCCGCCGCAATCATCGCGCTGCTGGGAGATCCGGAAAAAGCTCGCGCCTTCGGAGCCGCCGGCAGGGAAAAGTCTCGCCGCTATAGCTGGGATACCATCAGCTCACAGGTGCGCGAGCTGTACTCCAGGCTCATTAACCGCTGACGGCAACGACAGACAGCCCATGCGCAACCGCACTCCGACGTGTCTGAATTACTGGCGAAAGATCAGCGCGCGGGGTAGCGCCGCGGCGCACCCTCCCCGGCCGCGTCCGCCTCGTCCACCGCCGGCAGTTGCACCCGGCTGAACAGGTTCGCGCCCCCGGTGTGGCCGGTGAGCGCATCCGCGGCGAGCAGGATGGCGCCGGCGGTCCAGGTGGGCTTTTCGTCCGGCCACAACAGGTCCTCGACCAGCTGGTAGCCGGTCCAGTAGGAACCGTCGCTGGTGCGCCACTGGTGCAACCAGCTGTAGACCTCCACCGCGCGCGCATGGTCGCCCGCCGCCAGCAGGGCCATCACCAGCTCGCAGGACTCGGCAATCGTCACCCAGGGCTGTTGTTTCTCGCAGCGACAACCCAGTTTATCCTCGACGAATTCATGCCAGCGGGAGGCCAGCCGCGCCTGGGCTTCCCGGCCGGTGTAGACCCCCGCCAGCACCGGGTAAAACCAGTCCATCGAATAGCGCGACTTGCTGGCCCAGGTGCGGTCGAAGCGCTCGGGTTTGTGGCGCAGCGCATGACCCAGGGCACTGCGGGCAACGCGCCAGTGGGGGCGCTGCTGCTGCAGGGTGTGGGCGATGTTGATGGCGCACTCCAGGCTCTTGTAGATCGAGCTGCAGCCGGTGACGAGGGCATCGCCCTTGGGCGTGCCGTCGGCGTCAACCGCCCAGTCAATTTCGCCGTGCCCGGTCTGCAGGGACAGGACGAAACCGATAGCCCTGTCCACCACAGGCCACATGGCAAGGAGGAAATCGCGGTCACCGGTGACCAGGAAGTAGTGCCACAGCCCGGTGGCGATATAGGCGACGAAATTGCTCTCGCGCCGCTCGCAATTGTCGATCTCTTCGCCGCGGTAGGACGCCCACCAGCTGCCGTCCTCCAGTTGCATCCGCTGCAACCAGGCGTAGGCGCGACGGGCCGCCTCGTACTCGCCGCCCACGGTGAGCCCCATGGCAGCTTCCACGTGATCCCAGGGATCGGCGTAGCCGCCGTCGAACCAGGGAATTTCACCGCTGGGCTGCTGGGTGTCGAGGATGAACTGCACCGTGGGGCGCAGGAATTCGTGGGGAAACAGCCCCCGGCTCAGGTAGAGGCCGCTCACAGCGGCGCTTCCTTGCGAAAATACATAACCACACTCTTGCCCATGACGGGGTTCATAAGTTTTTCCAGTACCCGGGTAAGGGCGGGCTGCTCCATGATGTCCCACACCAGCAGGCGGTGGTACTGCCGCACCAGCCAGTTGTGGTCGCGGTTCTTCCAGAACAGGCACTTGAGCCACCAGAACGGCACGTGCAGGGCATGGGCCCAGTGCCGATGATAGTAATCGAAGCCCAGGCCCTCGATCTCGCTGCGCAATTCGTCGCCACGGAATATCCGCAAATGGCCGCCCGGTGTCCGGTGGTAGCCTTCGCTCAGCACCCAGCAGATTTTCTCCGGCCAGCGCCGCGGCACACTGGCGCAAAACAGACCACCGGGCTTGAGTACCCGCTCGATCTCCCGCAGCGCCGCCCGGTAGTCCGGGATGTGCTCCAGCACCTCGCTGCAGATGACCTTGTCGAAGGTATCGTCAGCGAACGGCAGTGCGAGGGCGCTGGCACTGGAGAGACTGAAAGACTTGGCCGGGTTGCCCGGCTCGTCGAAGTCGCTGAATTTTTCACGGGTGGTCTGCAGGTCCTGCAGCGACAGGTCCACGCCTACCGAGTGCACGTCGGCCGCCACATAGGCCGAGATCACATGGCGGCCCTCGCCGCAGCCGAGATCCAGCACCAGGTCGCCGCGCCGGAGGGGGAAGTAATCGAACTCAACGGTCTGCACGCAGCACCTGGCGGTAGTACTCGAGCATCTGGCGGGCGCAGACATCCCAGCAAAACTCATCGAGGATGCGCTCCCGGCCCCGCGTCCCCAACTCCTCGCGGCGTCGGGGATCCCGCAGCAGGGCATCGATGGCGGCGGCAAGGGCGTCCACATTGCGTGCAGGTACGATGACGCCCGCATCGCCCACCACTTCCGGCAGGGCGCCGCCATCGGTGGAGACAACCGGCACGGCACAGGCCATGGCCTCACCCGCCGGCAGGCCAAAGCCCTCATAAACTGAGGGCACCACCGCGATCGCGGCCTCGGCATAGTACTGCACCATCTGTTGCGTGGTGATGCCGCTGACGAAGCGCACCCTGTCCACGATACCCAGTTGCTGCACGAGACTTTCCGTCTCGCCGCCGGGACGGGGCTTGCTCACCACCAGCAGTTCCAGGCCCGGATGCTGCGGCAACAGCCGGGCATAGGCCTGCAACAGGTAGCGCAGGCCCTTGAGCGGGGCATCGGCGGAACAGGTGGCCATCAGGCGCAGCGGGTTGCGCCCGACCCCGGCCAACGGCTGGAACACCGCGGTATCGATGCCGTTGTGCACCAGGCCTATGCCCGCCGGCTGCAGGCCGAAATCGCGGGCGATATCCTGGCGCGAGCATTCGGAGACGGTGACCACATGGTGCAGCTGCCGGATGACTTTTTTCTGCATGCCCAGGAAGGAATGCCAGCGCCGGATCAGCAGGCGCTCGGACCAGCCGCGGGCCGCGCTGAGGGCAATCCGCAGGTCGCTGGTGATGGGGTGGTGTACGGTGGTCACCAACGGCAGGCCCATGGCCTGGATCGCAAGCATGCCGTAACTCAGGCTCTGGTTATCGTGGATGAGGTCGTATCCGTGGCCGTGCCGGCCCAGGTAGCGCGCCGCGCGGCGGCCAAAGGTGTAGGGTTCGGCGAAACCGCCGGTGAGCTTGCTGCACCACTCGATGATATCCGTCAGGGACTTCAGGTGGCGCGGGCGCAGCGACAGCAGGCCATTCTCGAACAGGTCGAGGCTGGGCAGCTGGATCTGTCGCACTCGCGGGTCAAGCTGCGTGTTGGGCGGCCCGGAAATCACATCGACCCGGTGCC
>CAYTDW010000049.1:0-10496 GCA_964436585.1 uncultured Halioglobus sp.
TGCCTGTCGAGACCTCGTTCGCCATCCATTTCACCATGCGGCTGACCGGCTGGATGCCATCGTGGGACAGGCCGATGAGCGGGCCGTTGTAGAGCGCATTGCCGAGGGTCACCAGCCGCTGTGCGCCGTAGAGAGGGACGATATTCTCCAGTTGCGTCTTGTAACTCTCGGGCCAGACACCAATCGTCTGGGTGTAGGCGTCGATCCCCAGCAGCACATCGTCGATCGATTCACAGGTAACGAAGTTCCCGGTGCGATCCGCCAGGTAGGCCGCGAAATCCACCTTGCGGGGCAATTTCGAGATGATAATGGCGCCTTCACCCTCCTCGCCGCCAATCACCTCGTACCATTCGTCGTCCCAGCGCAGTCCATCGATATTGGATTTAAGCTGCTTGTCATAGGCCTTCGGCTTGGCACTGAAGGTGGAGGGCAGGGCCATGATCGCATCGTAGGTCATCCGGCCCAACTCGGTGACACGCTCGGCCGCATCCTCCCGCGCGCCTGCCACCACGTACTGGACACGCGAACTGGAGCAGCCCGCCTGGTTGGCGCCGCCGATATCGACCGCGAGCCGACCCGCGGTCTCCCGCATGGTCCGCTCATTTTCGAGCGCCCCGGGCCCAACCACACTGATGCTGGTCTTGGGGTCGAGGGAAATCAGTTCCAGGCCGGGCTGGATGTACTTGGTAATATGCTTGATGCCCGCCATCCCGCCCCAGGCGACGATCTTCTCGATATTGTGGGGCTGGTAGAGCTTGTCCTCCACCGCAGCATCCCCGCCCTTCCAGTAGGCTACCGAAAAGTGTCTGGTGATGGGGTGGTTGGGGGCCATGTCGACCATGGTCCGGGCCAACGCGGCGGAAGTAAACGGGTCATTGGAGGGCGCCTTGATGATGCAGTCACTGCGGGTGACCGCACAGCGCGCCAGGGTGATCAGCCCGAGCCCCGGCCCGTTACCGGCGACGATATGCAGGGTGCGCGTGCCAAACGCCCTGACCTTGATGACCACGCCGTCGATCAGCTTGTGCTCGACCCAGCCATTGAGGTAGCCGAGGCCGACGCTCTTGTCTGCGAGCTGGCGCATCTTTTCCCTCTCGAAGAAACTGCCGAAGCCCGTATAACCCATATCGATGATTTCCTTCGGCAGGGGCGTGGCATCGTAGGTCAGGTCGCGGGAACGCTGCAGGTGCTCATTGGTGTTGATATCCAGCCGCTTACCCAGTTCCTCCAGGTAATCGAGAATATCCTCGAAGCTCAAGTCGTACAGGTCGGCCATGTCACCGGGGGAGGGTAGTGGCAAGCGGTCGACAAACTTTTTTGGATCCGGGGCATCGAAGGTCATGATGTCGCCGCGTCCGGGATATTCGACCAGGTCTGTTTCGATTACCTCGCCCCGGATGATGATGGGCGCTACAGGATTTGTCATTGTTTTATCCTCCGTCTAGAAACTGGTCAGGAAGTCCATGGCGTCGTTGTGCGCTTCCGGCGTGGCGGTACAGCTGATCTTGTCGCTGCCACCCTGCTCGACACCGAAGCGCGTTATGTTGTCTGAGAGGTGAGCGGTGGTGCGGCCACAGGGGCACTCACTCCAGTCGATCTCAACGCTGTCACCGGTGATAAGCCCGCCCCAGGCGCCGTTCATCGACACATCGAAGAACGCGGCGCGCCCTTTCTGCCTGCCCTCCCGGGGCAGCAGTTCGCTGGTTTCGGCATCCAGAATCAGCGGGATCGACCAGGGTGTGAGGTGGAGGCGGCCGTGCTCGCACTGGACATGCAGGCCGCATTGCTCGGAGAAGGAGTAGAAGTAGCCGTAGTTCTTGCGGCCGAAGTTCAGGAAGTCGTCGACCACCTGTTCCCAGTCGTCCGGCATGTTGAAGCCCTTGCCGCCGGTACCGGCCGTGACACTGGAATTGGACGCGAAGTGGCACTTTATACCTTCGGCCAGGGCCGGCTTGGCGACGTCGTAGATCAGCTGCGCCGGGGCCAGGATAAACACGCGCTCGCCCTTGAGGTTCTGCGTCAGCTCATCCACCCACGCTTTGACCCTCGCCGGCCGTTCCCTCTCCTCCGCCTCGAGCTCACCGCGCCGGGCGAGCAGGCTCGGCGGTACATTCACCCGGCTGTCTCCCCGGGCCTGCGCGGCGCGCAGCCGCGCAGCCAGGTACATGAGGTCGGTGTCACCGGGGGTGTTCATCATCGGGTGGAAGTGGGCGTCGCTGCCCTTGGCGAAGTATTCCTTGTAGTAGATGGGGGAGCGGTAAAACGCCGTGTGCCCGTCCGCATGGGTGGGCCAGCAGACATGAATTTTTTCATTGAGGTCGGCTTCACTGGGGGGCTCGCCGAACTTTTGTAATAACTGGACGCGAAAACCGCCAAGGATGTAGTTACGCCAGTCCTTGCGATCCTTGGGCGTGAATGACATGGTGCCGGTCGTGCCAGAGGAAGTAATGGGATCGAGTTCAGTCACGCGAGTGATCATATCCATCCAGCTGTGGATGGACTGGCAACCCGAGCAATCCACCTTGCTGAGATCGTAGGGTGTCAGCCGGTCCAGCCATCGAGTCAGTTTGCCATACTCCCCCTTTTCCAGCAGGAAATCGGGATAGGACTTGTAGATGGTGTGTTCGAACAACAGGGGAAGCACATCATCAATTTCGTTGATGGCGGTGATGCCCTGTCGATCCGCCAGCTTGGTCAGCATGGGGACACGTCGCCTGTGATCCTCAAAGCGCAGCTTTAACGCCTCGGTCTGCAACTGCCACAGAAGATCCCGGGGCACCGACTGCATTTTGGTGTACGACATTTGGAAGAACGACAGTGGATCCTCGATGAATGCGCTTGCGGATTCCTTTGCGGAGGCACTGCCGTCGAGCAGCTTATCTACGGTGATCATGGTTTTCTCCACTTTGTCTTATCTGATATTTGCTGAAGATGCCGGTTGTTGTTTTCAGGGCCGGGCGGAACTTAGCTGGCCTGGGCTGACAATGCACGGTGTCCTGATGCGTGCCAGCCAGCTTAGGCGTGCCTTGCTAGTTAGGCAACAGTGATGTTTACTAACATGGGATTTCATGATCCATGTCAAAAGAGCATTGGTGGCCAGGGGCACCCCAGCCGGGGGTGCTCCAGGTACGCAGCCACGTCTGGCCTGCTTCAAACCAACAGCGGGCTTGACGCCCCCCATAATTGGTGACAACATCCTGACACTAAATTGGTATGGGAGGGTGGAGCATGGGCGCAGCCGGCAAAGACGCGGTGTATTACGATCCCTACCGGGTAGACATCGTAAAGAATCCGTATCCGGTTTATCGCCGGTTGCGGGAGGAATCACCGCTCTACTACAACAACGAGTATGACTTCTACGCGGTGAGCCGCTTCGACGATGTGCAGAAGGGCCTGGCCAACCACCAGACATTCAGTTCCGCGCGCGGGGGCATCCTGGAACTGATCAAGGCAAACGTCGAGATGCCGCCAGGCACGTTTATCTTCGAGGACCCGCCACTGCACACCGTTCATCGCGGTGTGATAGCGCGCATATTTACCCCCAGGAGAATGAACGGCCTCGATGCGATGGTCCGGGAGTTCACGGCGCGCACCCTGGATGCGCTCGTCGGCAGGGACAGTTTCGACGTGGTGGCCGATATCGGGGCGCAGGTGCCCATGAGGGTAATCGGCATGCTGCTGGGGATACCCGAGCAGGACCTGCAGGCCGTGCGCGAACGGGCTGACGCCCGCCTCCACACCGAATCCGGTGCGCCCATGAGCTACGACGAGGGCTTTTCGCTGGCCGGGGGATTCGAGGAGTATGTCGACTGGCGGATAAACAATCCATCTGACGATGTCATGACCGAGCTGTTGAATGTCGAACTCACCGACGAAACCGGCACCCAGCGGCGATTGACCCGCGAGGAAATCCTGACGTTTGTGAATGTCCTGGCGGGGGCGGGCAACGAAACCACGAATCGCCTGATCGGCTGGACCGTCAAGACCCTCGCGGAGCACCCCGACCAGCGCCGCGAACTGGCACAAAACCCGGCACTGATCCCGGAGGCCATCGAGGAGGTATTGCGTTTCGAGCCGATCGGTACCCACGTCGGGCGCTATGTTGCGCGCGATGTCGACTATTACGGCCAGACGGTGCCGCAGGGCAGCGCCATACTGTTTCTGGTGGGTTCAGCCAATCGCGATGAACGGCGCTTCCCCGACGGCGATCGTTTCGATATTCATCGCAACAGGGCGCCGCACGTCACCTTCGGCAGCGGTATCCACACCTGCCCCGGCAATGTGCTGGCGCGGCTGGAGGGGCGCATCGTGCTGGAGGAACTTCTCAAGCGGTTTCCGGAGTGGGAAATCGATCTGGAAAACGCCCAGCTGTCTTCGACCTCGACCGTGCGTGGCTGGGAGACCCTGCCCGCCTTTACCGGGCCCGCGTCTGCTCGCGTCGCCGTGGCAGGACAGTCGCGAGTCAAGGTCGCGGCTGCCCCCGCCCGCGAGGCCCCAGTGGAGGGCGAGTGGACTGTGACTATCAAGGGACCGACGGGTCCCATGGCTACTTCGCTGGTGCTGCAGCGCGTTGACGGTGTGCTGACCGGCACCCAGACGGGGGAGGGCACGACTACGCCGATCAACGAGGTAAGCTACGAAAATGGCAAAATTGTCTGGGCCAACCAGATCACCAGGCCAATGAAATTGAAACTGGAGTTTTCCGGGACGGTTGATGGCAGCAGTATGGAAGGCAAGGTCAAGACCGGGTTTATGGGCTCCTTTGCGTTCACTGCGGTGAAGGTGTAATTGTTCAGGTACACCACATCCCGGCGACCCCTGCCGCGCGAACCCGCTGGCCATCACTATCCTTCTACATCGGATCACTAATGCGGCACTTTTCGCGAATAACCGGTGGGTTAGGTTTTATCCGGCCTTCGTCCCTCGCGGATAGCCTCCTCGATCAGGCCGATAAGCCAGGTGATGGCGGCGGTGGCACGCTTATTGTCAAAGCCCCATGCCATGATCAGGCGCTCGTAGGGCGGTTGGTTCCACAGGATGTCGAGTACGGCGGCGACGCTCGTCCGGTCCCGGTCAGACCAGTCTGGCGTGGCGCGTGCAACCGATTTCACCAGTGCTTCCCGCCGTTGCTGATCCATCGATGCCAGGCTGGGATCTTCTACCGTCGCAGGCGCTGTGGAGAAGGTCGACAGGTAGTTGAACAGGCGCGCGGTGACGTCGGCAAACTGGCCCAGTTCCAGGTCGTTCAACTCTACCCCGGATTCCTCGTAGAGGCGCTGGAGAACCGCGTCCCGCAGCTTGCGCTCGGTGGGAAAATACCGGTGCACGGTGCGTTCACTGATGCCGGCGCGCTCACCCACTGCCTGGGCCGTCAGGTTGGTCCAGTCCCAGGCGATGTAGCCGTGTACCAGGCTGGCGCCCGCCGCGATGATGCGCTCGCGGGTCTCGGCCGTCTGCTGACGCCGCAGCGGGCTGTCGTAGCGCCGCTTCGCCGTCGGCTTTGCCGGCATTTTATGTACTGCTTTCGCTGGCTTCTTCTTCATCTGGCCTGGTAACTGGAGTGCGTCGTGCTGAATCATAACAGACCTTGCGCAGGCCGGTCTTTCCCCCGGAGTGCCGGCAGGCCATCCACAGGCCATCCACATCCTTGACTGCCGCAATGCGACCCTTTACCGTCTCTTCTCCCCGGCAATAGCCGGCGCACGCGGTGTTCCGGGTTCGGTAGGTGCGGCACACAATACAAGCAGGCGGTTTCAGCATGAAGGTTCAACCGGCAGCATTTCTTCGTACCACACTCCCGCTTGATTTCAGCCAGTTGGAACTTTACGACAGCGGTCGCTATCACTCTGTGTGGCTGCCGGATCACATGGTCAGCTTCTGGCCCGATTCCATCTGGACACCGGAGTTTACCGACCTGGCCACGGTCTCCCCGTCGCCCCACCGGCACGTGGATGGACTGGCGGTGGCGGCAGCGGCGGCGGTGCTGACCAAACATGTGACGCTCGCAACCAGCGTGGTCGATACGGTAAGGCGTCACCCTTCACTGCTGGCGCAAACCGCGCTGACCATAGATCACTTGTCCGGCGGTCGCTTCGTACTGGGTCTCGGCAGTGGCGAGACGGAAAATACAGTGCCCTATGGCTTCGATTTTTCCAGGCCTGTCGGCCGCTTTGAGGAGTCTCTCAGGGTGATTCGATTGCTCTGGGAAACTGAGGGCCCGGTCGATTTCCACGGCCAGTTTTACCGGCTCGAACATGCGCGCCTGGACACCGAGCCCTGCCAGGGGCGTTTTCCCCCAATCTGGATTGGCGCCAGCGGGCCGCGCATGCTGGATATTACCGGGCGTTACGCCGACGGCTGGTGGCCCGCCGGTGCCTGGACACCGGAGGAATACGCCGGGAAGTTGCAGCATATTCGAGACTCGGCGGAGCGCGCCGGGCGCGACCCCATGGCGATCGTGCCGGCGTTTATCATGACCTGCCTGATCGGCGACGACAGCCAGCTGGCGGAGATTCTCAGGGCGCCGCTGATCAAGGCCTGGATCCTGCAAATTTCAGCGGCGGCTCTCAGGGAGTTCGGCTTCGAACACCCCATGGGCGAGCGTTGGGGTGGGTACCAGGACATCAATCCGGGCGTGCTTAACCGGGACAGAATTCTCGACATGCTGGATAAGGTCGAGCCGGAGGCGATCCTCGCGGTGCTTCCCCACGGCACGCCGCGGCAGGTTGCCAGGCGCGTCAAGGAATTTGTCGATGCGGGCCTGCGGGTCCCGAAAATACTCGATTATGGCGGCATGGCCGGTCTTCGCTACGCGGCGGGTTCGGCTGCCAGGGTGCGGGAAACGGAAGACGAACTGATGAAACTCTGCGGGCAATGAGCAGCTTGCCGGATAAACAGATACTGGAGGCCGACCCGCTGCTGCATGCGGCGGAAGCCGAGACCTCGCTGCACGATTACGGTGATGACAGCTTCAGGGAGCGGTTTGCGCTCGCCGTAGCCCAGCTTCGAAAAATCGCGATGGACAGCGCGGGCCAGCGGGCGGCGGCCGATGTCTGCCTGGGCCTGCTGGTTTCCCGCCTGAGATTTTTTGACGATCATAAAACCTGTCCCGGGCTTGCCGACGAGCTTATCGAACGTCCCCTGTTCGCCACCGGCGAACCCCGTTCGGGGACGACCCTGTTGCACGCGCTGCTGTCGGTAGACCCTGAATCCCGATCCCTGCGCTTCTGGGAAGTGATGTATCCCTCGCCACCGCCGGGTCTGGCCACCGCTGATGATCCACGTCGCGCACGAGCCGACGCCGACTGGCGGGAGATCAATGCCATGGCGCCCGAGTGGCTGAAGATCCATCCCTATAACGATATGCTGGGCGAGGGGTTGCCAGAATGCGAGCGTACCTGGGCGTTCGACTTCAGGGTGATGACCCCGACCGCCTGGTGGCGCGCACCGATCGGTGTGTACGTCGGCGGCCTGCCCACGGACCCATCCGCCCAGTACCGTATTCACCGGATGATGCTGCAACATTGTCAGCACGGGCGGCCAAAAAAGCGCTGGGCGCTGAAGGGCTTTCACGGTCCGCGCCTGCAGGCCTTTTTCGATGCCTACCCGGATGCCAGGCTGATCTGGACCCACCGTGACCCGGTGCAGCTTGCCGCGTCGCGCATTGTGATGGCCACAGCGCTGACCAGGGCCTTCTCGGGGCATGTGAACGAGAGCGAGCAGGCCGCCATTCATCTGGCAGCCACCCGCGCCGGCGTCAGGGATACCCTGGCCAACCCGCTGCTTGATGACCCCCGGATATTCCACGTGCGCTATCGTGATTTTATCGCCGACCCGGTGGGTACCATCGCAGCGTTCTACGCATTCTGCGGTCTTGCCCTGACGCCGGCAGCGGCTCGGGCAATGCGCGATTATCTACAGACCAATAAGGGCGATCGCTATGGCAAAATCCACTACTCCAGCGCCATCATCGGCGCTGACATCGATGAACTCAACCGGGAGTTCGCGGCTTATCGCGAGCGTTTCGGGCTGGAGATTGAGCCGCGCAGTCAGCCGGCAGTACCAGCGTAGGGAAGTGATCAGGCCACACCATGCATGACAGGATTTCCGTCAACAGCATTTGTTTTCTCTCCTGCAGGTTTGCCGAGCAGGCGATCTTCTGGCGCAGCCTGGCCGCCGACCGCATCAGCCTGGTGGGACCGCAACTGGATGCCGAGGGCGTAGAGAACGCAAGGGCTGCTCTGGCTACCGGTAGTTACCGCCTGGAAACCATTGTCCATCCTTTCCTGCCCGGACAGGCGCTCGACCCCGATGAAGCCAGCTGGGCAGGGCCGCGCGCTGCGCTGATGGCCCGGATCGAATTGGCCCGGCAGTGGGGTGCCAGGTCCATTTACATGACCACGGGTGGTCACGGCGGCCTGAGCTGGGAGCAGGCCGCCGATACCTTCGCCGCCATGGTCGCCCCCTGTGCCGGGCAGGCGCGGGCCGCGGGAATTGCCCTGATGATCGAGAATGCGCCGCCCCAGTACGCCGACCTGCATATTGCGCATTCGCTGCGCGATACCGTCACCCTGGCGGAACTGGCCGGCATCGGTGTCTGCATCGACCTGTTTTCCTGCTGGACGGAGGCCGACCTGAAAAGCACGATCGAACGCGCCGTACCGCGCTGTGACCTGGTGCAGGTCAGCGATTATGTGTGTGGCGATCGGGCATTGCCCGCCCGGGCGGTGCCGGGCGACGGCGATATGCCCCTGCAACGATTGCTCGGCTGGATCCTGGACGCAGGCTACGGGGGAGCGTTCGACCTGGAATTGCTGGGCCCGCGAATCGACACCGAGGGCCAGCTGGCGGCAACGGAACGGGCCGCCAGATCGGTCTCTGCGCTGCTGGAGCGCCTGGGCGCGTGAAGCGGCACGTGCCACCGTGGGAGAAATCACATGGCTTTCGGTGACAGTCCTGACGATCCGCTGTTGCGCGATGCCTGGCAGACATTCTGCCGGCGCCTGGAACGCGCCGGCGACAGGGCCTTCAAGGATTACAATCCGGCCACTGCCCTGCACCGGGCCGACGCATTTCGTTTCCTCACGCAAAACCTGGGTCAGGCGTTTGACCTGGCGCTGGAAACCAGGGACAGCCGTTACCCGGCGCTCCACCCCTTCTGCACCCCTACCCGCAAACTGGGGGGCGACGCCGCCGACTTTCTCTACCTGCAGGCCTGGATAGACGGCGAGTCGGTGTACAAAATTTCCGGCAACCGGGGCACGGCGCGCTTTTTCAACATCACCGTGCAGGGCGAGCGCCCGGACCATCAGCCCGGAACGGATATCCCCAGCCTGCACGATCCCTTCGGCGATATACCCGAGGCCAACCTGTTCGGACACCAGCTCACGACAGCGGCCGACGGGACTTTCGAGCTGATTATCGGCGGCCCCGGGCGCGAGCCCAACTGGCTGCCCACCACCGCCAGATCGCGCAAGCTGTTTCTGCGCCAGGGTTTCGATCGCTGGGACGAACTGCCGGCGAGCCTGAGTATCGAGCGTTTGGACATGGATTCGCCGCGGCCGGTACCCACCCCGGAAATCCTGCGCGAGGCGATGGACTGGGCGGGCCAGTTTGTGGAGGGTCTAATGAAGGACTGGCCGGATCACCCCTACCACTACAGTCCCTTTGTCGACCCGGTAAACGTCAACCAGTTTCCACCCGCGCCCGGCGACGGCCCGGACCGGGATGACAAAAAGCGGGGTCGGTCGGTGGCCCACCTGTGCTGGCAATTGGCTTCAGACGAGGCGCTGATCGTCGAGTTCGACAGCCACGACGGTTTCTGGATGATGTCCAACAATGGCACATTCTTCAACAGCCTCGACTACCTTTACCGGCCGGTGAGTTATACCCCCAGCCGCACCGTCGTGGACAGTGATAACAAGGTGAGGTTGGTGCTGTGCCGCGACGACCCCGGTTATCACAATTGGGTGGACACCCAGGGCTTTGAGCGCGGCAACCTGACTTACCGCAACCTGCTCAGTGATGCCGCGACTACGTTCAACACCCGTCTGGTCAAGCGCACTGAACTGGCGCGAGTATTGCCTGATGACACCGTGGCTGTGTCACCGCAGCAGCGTACGGCGCAACTCAAGGCACGGTTCGACAGTATTCGTCGGCGTTACCGGCTCTGATTGCCCCCGGGGGGACGGTGGTTCCCGTCAATCCCCCAGGGCGTCCTCCTTGCTGACCACGGGCCGGTCTACCCGGGTCCCGCGCATGGGCCTGATCTGGCCTTCCGGTTCACCGCTGTGGTGCAGGATGACGTGGTCCTCGTGCACCTCCAGCAATTCGCCGACAAAGGGCATGTCCTGGAACGCTTCCGGCACCCGGTAGCTGACGATATCGCCGGGCTTGAACGTGGTTGCGTCGAAGTTGAACTCGAAAGGGCAGTTGGGATCCCCTGCAGTGACCATGTCTAACATCGATAATGCCACCCTCGGGCTGTGTCGAGCACT
>CAYTDW010000050.1:0-10448 GCA_964436585.1 uncultured Halioglobus sp.
TGATGTCCGAGACCAATGTGGAAACCATTATCGCCGCCCTCGAGGAATTTCGGCCATACTCGCCTTCCCCGGCGCAGCCCTGGTGATCTCCCACGACCGCTGGTTCCTGGACCGCATCGCCACCCATATCCTGGCCTACGAGGACGACGGCAACGTGGTCTTCCACGAGGGCAATTTCAGCGACTACGAGGCACAGCGCAGGGCCAGGCTCGGCGCCGCGGCGGACCAGCCGCACCGGCTGAAATACCGCAAACTCAAGTAGCGCGCGCCGGGCGGGACATTGCGGGGAAACGGCCATTTTGCTATCGCCTTGGCAGGAATGGGGCGCTATAGTTTCCCCGGGACGATGACATAGAGAGGGCTGCAATGACGAAACCCCGCGCTGAACTGCGTCAGTTCACCCGCGTTGCGCTGGACCTGCCGGTAGACGTACACCAGGGCGGCAGCATGTGGCCGCAACACCTGATCGACATCTCCCTGTCCGGCGTGGCCACCACCCAACCCGACCTCTGGGACGCCCAGTACAACGAGCCGTTCACCCTCATTATCCATACGTCCGGCAAACGCGGTGACGAGAGCGCCGAGCTGGAGCTCTACGCCTACCTCCAGCACGTGGAGGCCGGCCGCCTCGGCTTCGCCGTGCAACACGTGGACCGCGAGAACATCGAGCCCCTGCGCCAGTTGCTGGAAGCGCATATGGACCCGGCCCAGCTGGCGGAGGAACTCGATCGGCTGGAGTGATTGTTGGTTTTATGTCCTGACGGCGTCTCTGATTCGGCCTTTTCAAACCGGGCACATCGGGTAACAGCCCCGCGAAAAGGCCGCAGCTGTGCAACTCGCACATTTCGAGATAATCACGCCTCCAGCAGTTCTGCTCTGGCGATTTCTCCGATGTGTCCTCTCAAACCGGGCACGACCGGGTACAGGCCCCGCGAAAAGGCCGCAGCTCCGCAAACAAAAGTGGCTGCTGCGGAACTCGACCATTTTTTGCTACGCAAAAAATCGGGACTCGGACAATCCTCGCAGAAGGCCCCACTTTTGTTTGCTCCGCTAAGCGCGACCTGATGTTTTCGCGGGGCCTGTACCCGCTCGCACCCTCGGGTCGAGCTGTATGCGGGTTGTCCGGAACGTTGGAGTAGCGCCCGATCCGAGCGCTGAGTGTCGGAGCATGCATTGCTGGACCGTTGAGCGCATGGATGCGCGATACGAGCCCCCATGGATGGGTTCACGGCGAGTCCAGCAATGCATGGTCCGATGCTCAGTGCGGATGAGAATCACTGACCAAAAATCTTCGTACGGAAACACCATCGCTGAGCTGAAGAACCAACCCAGGCAAACTCAATCCAGCGCATCCAGCGCCTCGGACAGTTTCGCCACGGCGATCACCTGCATGCCCTTGATCTCACCCTTCGGTGCATTGCCCTTTGGCACGATCGCGCGCTTGAAACCGTGCTTGGCCGCCTCCGAGAGGCGCTCCTGGCCGCTGGGCACCGGGCGGATTTCGCCGGACAGGCCCACCTCGCCGAATATCACCATGTCCCGGGGCAGGATCCGGTCGCGGTAGCTGGAGACGACGGCCATCAGCAGGGCCAGGTCGGCGCTGGTCTCAAGCACCTTGACCCCGCCCACCACGTTGGCGAACACGTCCTGGTCGCCCACCTGCAGGCCGCCGTGGCGGTGGAGCACCGCCAGCAGCATGGCCAGGCGGTTCTGCTCCAGCCCCACCGCCACCCGGCGGGGATTGCCCAGGGCGCTGTCATCCACCAGCGCCTGGATCTCCACCAACAGCGGACGGGTGCCCTCCCACACCACCATGACGGCGCTGCCGGCGGCGGGTTCAGTGCTGCGATCGAGGAAGATGGCGGAGGGATTTTTCACCTCGCGCATGCCGCGGTCTGTCATGGCGAACACGCCCAGCTCGTTGACCGGGCCGAAACGGTTCTTCTGCCCGCGCAGGGTGCGAAAGCGGGAGTCGTCGGTGCCTTCGAGCAGGATCGAGCAGTCGATCATATGCTCCAGCACCTTGGGCCCCGCCAGCGAGCCGTCCTTGGTGACGTGGCCCACCAGGACCAGCACCGTGCCCGTTTGCTTGGCGAAACGGGTGAGCCAGGCGGCGCACTCGCGCACCTGGGACACGCTGCCCGGGGCGGAGGCCAGCTCCGCCGTGTGCACGACCTGGATGGAGTCCACCACCACCACCCGGGGCCGAAATTCCTCGAGGGCGGCGATAATGGTTTCCACATTGGTCTCGGACATCATCCGCAAGCGGTCCGTGGGCAAGCCCAGCCGGTTGGCGCGCATGGCCACCTGCTGCAGGGATTCCTCGCCGGTGATATACAGGGCGTCCATGTGCGCCGCCAGGTGGCACATGGTCTGCAGCAACAGGGTGCTCTTGCCTGCCCCGGGGTTGCCCCCTACCAGGATCGCCGAGCCCGGCACCAGGCCACCCCCGAGTACCCGGTCAAACTCACCCGTGCCGCTGGAGAAGCGGGGCAGGTCCGCAAGGTCAATATCCTGCAGGATGCGGGCGCCGGCCAGGGCACCGGCGAATCCGGCCCGGTTGGCAGCGGCCCCGCCCCCCGCGCGGCCCGCTGCCTTGCCGGCGCCCGGGCCGAGGCGAATCTCCGCCAGGGTGTTCCAGGCGCCGCAGTCGCTGCACTGGCCCTGCCACTTGGCGTAATCCGAGCCGCAGTCGTTACAGACGAAGGCGGTTTTCTGCTTTGCCATGTTTCTCCCCGAAAAAATCAGGCGCCTGTCTATGAGCCGCCCCGCAAGCTGGGTATCCTACCAGACTCGAACGACCCTGCCGGAAACCCAATGCCTGAATCATCCCTGGTCCCCGAGCGCCAGCTCGTCTTCTCGCCCGCCCTGGCGGCGACGATAGGGCTGGGAGAAGCTATCCTGCTGCAGCAGCTGCAGGGCTTGCTTGACCACCACAGCCCCGAGCTGCACGGCGGCCACGCCTGGCTCAGCGTGGAACGCGCGCTGCTGCTGCGCCTCCTGCCCTTCTGGGGAATCGAGGATTTGCAGCGCGTCAGCCGCAGCCTGGTGGACAAGGGCGTGCTGCTGGTGGACTCGCCGCCGCTACAGCAGAGCGAGCGCCTGGTGTTCGCTCTCAACGAGCGGGTGCCGCAGGACGATACCCCGGCGGCCAGCCCGCCTGCCCTACCCGCCCGCCGCAGCGCCGGCCTGTTGCCCCTGCACTGGGGCCCGAGCGAGGACATGCTGCAGTTGCTGGCCCTCAACCACAACATACCGCGCCAGTTCGCCCTCGACCAACTGGAGGATTTCATCTTTTACTGGCGCGAGCGCGGTGAAACCAGCCATGCCTGGGAAAACAAGTTCCGCCAGCATGTCATCAGCAACTGGCGCCACCACCAACAGGGCCAGGCCGAGGCCTTTCGCGCCCCGGTCACCCGGCTGGACAACAGCTGGCGCCCCAGCCTCGACGCCCTGGAGATCATGCTGCGCGGCGGCATCGACCGGGAGTTTATCGACGAAGCGATACCTGAGTTCATCCTGTACTGGCGCGAACGGGGTGCGGCGCCCAAGGAACTGAACTCGAAATTTATCCAGCACATCCGCATCCAGTGGGCAAAATACAGCTCCAGCCTGGAGCACAGCACGGAACCCAGGCGCATCGCCGCCAACTGGCAACCCGCCGAGGATGTGTTCGACATCCTGCGGATGTCGCATATCGACACCGAATTTGCCCGGTCGCTACTGGCCGAGTTCATCGTATACTGGCGCGACAGCAACCAGACCCATACATCCTGGAACAGCAAATTCCTGCAACACGTGAAGTACCACTGGGCCAAACGCCACCAGATCGAACAAGCGGGACACCACCATGCCGGACAGCAGGGAACTAGTACAACGGGTCGCACAAGGGATCGCAGCCTCCAGCAGGACCTCACCGACACCTCGTGGGCAGACTGAGAGCGGGCGCAGTGGGGCGACCGAGGCGCACGTCGAGGCGCTGAACCAGGTCTTCGCCCTGTTCCGGCTGAACTACCACAACCAGTACTACGCCGCGTTCCCCGATGCCGAGCAGCTGCGGCAAATCAAGAAGTTATGGCTGGAATCGCTGTCGGACTATCCCGTGGAGCAGATTCTCAAGGGCGCGAAACACGCGATCGAAAACAGTGAATACCTGCCCACGCTGAACCGCATGCTGGAATGCTGCCAGCAGGGCCTGGCCGACTTCGGCCTGCCCGCCGCACACGATGCCTATGTGGAAGCCTGCCGCGCGGGCTCGCCCAAATCCGCCCAGGCCTGGAGTCATCCGGCTGTCTACCTGGCCGGTCGCGACAGCGACTGGTTCTTCCTCACCAACAGTACCGAGCGCACCAGCTGGCCGGTGTTCAAGGCGCACTATGAGCGCTACTGCACCCGCGTGCTGCGCGGGGAGTCGCTGGCCATACCACAACCGGCGGCACTGGAGAAAGCGCCTGGCAAGCCGCTGCCAGGCGAGGAGCAGCTGGCGCGCCTGAAGGCGCTGCGGGAACAGACCGGCCTATAGGAACCTGTCGGGCTCAGGACGGATCCACTGCCGCTGCGCCGCCGGCGGCCTACTCGAACAGACTGCGCAGACGCTCGAGCTCGGACCGGGTCCAGCCTGCGGGTTCGGCCAGGGCAAGCCAGGCCTCGATGTAATCGGCCGGCGCGTATTCATGGCCGAAGCCGGGTGGCGCCGTGCCGACAACCATGTCCGCGGCCAATTGCAGCATGGTGACAACAGGAAACCAGCGCAAATCGGCCGAGACGTCCGGGCCGCGCGGCTCGCGCATCCAGGCGGGTTCGCTCCAGGCGATACTGGGGTCGAAGAAGGTGATGGGGTCGCTGGCGTATTGCAAAAAGACGATGCGGAAATCATTCCAGGCCGCGTATCCCTCCAGGGGGCCGCTGGTCTGGTTCATGAAACGGGCCACGGACCCGCCGCGATAGCGCGGCAACCAGGCCGGCGATCCCGGCTCCCGGTCCCGGGTCATGCGTCGCCAACTGTCGTTGCGAAAAGGCGGGCCGCTCCAGAGCGCACCGGAAAACGGCGCATCGATGATGTCGAACAGGTTAAATGACAGGTCGGAATTCAGCGAGCCCAGGCTGAGGCCGTTCAGGAACAGGCGGGGCCGCGCCTCAGCCGGCAGCGTGCGCCAGTAACCGTATATCTCGACAAAGACCGCCCGGGCGTTTTCCGCACCATAGGCGCCCTGGGTCAGCAGGGCCAGGGGACTGTTCAGGTAGGAATACTGCACGGCGACCGTGGCGACATCGCCGCGAAACAGGTATTCGGCCGGGTCCTGCGAAGCCTCGTCCACCCAGCCGGTTCCGGTCGGCGTCACCAGCAGCAGGACTGAGCGCTCAAAACCGCCTGCGCGTTTCAGTTCCTCCAGCGCCAACCGCGCGCGCTGCTCGGGCGTGTCGGCCGAGTTGAGCCCCACGTATACGCGCACCGGCGCGGGCATCGCCGTCCCGAAGAAGGCACTGAGGTCAGCTGCGTCCGGCCCACTGGAAATGAAACGCCGTCCCTGGCGGCCGAGCTGTTGCCAGGCGACCAGTGACTCCGCGCTGCCCGTTTGTTCCGGGCGCGAGGGCCGTGGCAGGTCGTCCTCGATCAGTGCATCCAACTGCGCGAACGACTGGTCGGCTGTGCGCAGCAGAAAATTGAACAGCACACCATCGACCGCGGACCAGAACAGCAACAGCGCAATGACGATACCCACCAGGTGCGAAATTCGCGGCGGCACATAGCGTGCGAGCTGCCGTGACAGGAAGTGGAAAGTGCGCCGGAACAGTCGCGCCAGGGTCAGCAGAACTGCAAACACCAGCGCCGCGACGGGACCGACCGCAGCGGGCCGCAAACCGGCAGAATCCTCCATGCCCATCAGGGCGCGCAGGGAATCTTGCCAGGAGGACGCCTGCCACAGGAAATAGACCGCGATCAGTGCGCACAGCACTCCCGCGGCAAGCGTCAGCAAGCGCGTGAGGCGCGGCGCCGCGAGGGGAAGTTGCAGGAATTTCCACAGCGCGAGGCCGGCGACGCCGAAGCCATAGCCGATGGCGAATGACACACCCGCCAGCAGGCCCTGCACCGCAGGCGGCCGCGGCAGCAGCGAGGGCGTCAGGGAGACGGACAGGAACACCGTGCCCAGCAATACGCCGACAATACTCAAGCTGAAAATGGATCGGATGTACGCTTTGGACAGCATGGCGGATGCGCTCAGCAAGCCAGATGGGAATCGGGCAGAGTATACGTCTGGATGAGGACCCGGGTCTGCTCCCGCCCCGCGGATGCCGGCGCCGCGCCCTCCCGGCCGCAATAGCGGGAGGGGCTAGGCCTGGGACTGGGCCGCAGCCGCTTCCTTGACCAGGGTCTGCAGCTCGCCGTTTTCGTACATCTCGGTGACGATATCGCAACCGCCGACCAGCTCACCGTTCACCCACAGCTGGGGAAAAGTCGGCCAGTTGGCGTACCTGGGGAGGTTGGCCCGAATGTCCGGATTGGCGAGGATATCGACATAGGCGAAGCGCTCGCCGCAGGCCATCAGGGCCTGCACGGTACGGGCCGAAAAACCGCACTGGGGCTGGTTGGGGGATCCCTTCATGTAGAGCAGGATGCCATTGCTCGCGATCTGCTCTTTGATTGTCTCGATAATATCCATTGCCTGTCCTATGCCTGTCTGTTGCACGCGCCTGTGTGTCGCCTGCGCCAGCCTCTCACTGGCCCGGCGCCGGGGCGCCATTCTACCCCATTCCACCGGCTCGCTGTCTATTGGGACCACAAATGGGCCCACTGGTTCAGCGCCGGGGCAGGCCGATTGCCAAGTTTTGGCGATGGCGCTATAGTCGGGGCTTCCGAGGCAGCTCCCGCTGCCTTTTTGCGTTTATAGGAGTTCGAGATTGATGTCGGCGTTGATGCAGACTTATACCAGGTTGCCGGTGACCTTCAGTCACGGCGAGGGCGTATACCTGTATGACACCGCCGGCCGCCGCTACCTCGACGCCATCGCCGGCATTGCCGTCAACGGCCTGGGACACGCCCACCCGGCGGTCACCACCGCCATTCGGGAACAGGCCGACAAACTGGTGCACACCTCAAACCTCTACCGGATCCAGGCCCAGGAGCAACTGGGCGAGGCGCTGACCGGCGTCGCCGGCATGGAGAACTGCTTTTTCGGCAACTCCGGCGCGGAGGCCAACGAGGCGGCGATCAAGCTGGCGCGCCTGTACGGCCACCAGCGCGAAATCGACAGGCCCGCCATCGTGGTACTGGAGGGCGCCTTTCACGGGCGCACCCTGGCCACCCTGAGCGCCACCGGCAACCGCAAGATCCAGGCGGGTTTCGAGCCCCTGGTGACCGGCTTCACCCGCGCCCCGCGCAACGATGTGCAGGCGCTGCGCCAGATCGCCGCCCACAATCCCGCCGTGGTGGCGGTGCTGATGGAGCCGATCCAGGGCGAGAGTGGCGTGCACCCGCTCAGCAGTGAGTACCTGCAGGCAGTGCGTGAAATCTGTGACCGGCAGGAGTGGCTGCTGATGCTGGACGAAGTGCAGACCGGCAACGGCCGCACCGGCAGCTATTTTGCCTACCAGGGCATGGGGGTGGTGCCCGACGTGGTGACCACTGCCAAGGGGCTGGGCAATGGCATACCCATCGGCGCCTGCCTGGCGCGCGGTGCCGCCGCCCAGGTACTGGGCGCGGGCCAGCACGGATCGACGTTTGGCGGCAACCCGCTGGTCTGCGCGACCGCCCTGGCCGTGATCAAGACCATTACCGACGAGGCCCTGGCCGCAAACGCCACTGCCATGGGACAGCTGATCGTCGAGAGCCTGCGGGCCGACAGTGCGGCGGCGGCGAAGATCGTCGAGATCCGCGGCCGGGGCCTGATGCTGGGCATCGAGCTGCGCACCCAGTGCGACGAGCTGGCGCAGCGGGCACTCGAGGCAGGGCTGCTGATCAATGTAACCGCGGGCAACACCATCCGCCTGCTGCCGCCGCTGATCATCAATGCCCGGGAAGCGCGGGAACTGGCTGCGGCGTTGGCCGGGCTGATCCAGCAAACCTAGGCGCAACCTTTCGCGGCCTTCCCAGTCACCCGCTCGACCCAACGGACCCGACCATGTCTGACACGCGGCATTTCCTCACCTTACTGGATTTCAGCCCCGCCGAGCTGGAGCAGCTGATCAGGCGCGCCATCGAGATGAAGCGGGAGCATCGGGCGGGCGTCGACCAGCGCGCTTTCCCCGGGAAAGTACTGGCGATGATATTCGCCAAATCCTCTACCCGCACCCGCGTCTCCTTCGAGGCGGGAATGGCGCAACTGGGCGGTCACGCCATGTTCCTGTCCCCGCAGGACACCCAGCTCGGTCGCGGAGAACCGATAGAGGACAGCGCCCGGGTCATCTCGTCGATGGTCGACATCGTGATGATTCGCACTTTCGGCCATGACATCGTGGAGCGATTCGCCGCCCACTCCAGCGTACCGGTGATCAATGGGCTGACCGACGACTTCCACCCCTGCCAGCTATTGGCGGACATCCAGACCTGGGTCGAGCACCGCGGCAGCATCGCCGGCAAGACCGTGTGCTGGGTGGGGGACGGCAACAATATGTGCCAGTCCTATATCAATGCCGCCCGGCAGTTCGACTTCGAGCTGCGCGTGGCCTGCCCGCCCGGCTTCGAACCGGACGCCCGCCTGGTGGCGGACAATGCGGCGCGGGTCAGGATCGAGCACGACCCACTGCGCGCCGCCGCCGGCGCCGACCTGGTGGTCACCGATGTGTGGGCTTCGATGGGCCAGGAAGAAGAGCAACTCAGGCGGGCCCAGGCCTTCGCCGGCTACCAGGTCAATGCGCAGCTGATGAGCCGGGCCGCCGCAGATGCCCTCTACCTGCACTGCCTGCCGGCTCACAGGGGCGAGGAAATCAGTGCCGAGCTGATGGACTCGCCGGCTGCGGTCATCTGGGACGAGGCCGAGAACCGGCTGCATGCCCAGAAGGCCCTGATGGAAGCCCTGCTGCTGGCGAACGCCCAGGAACCCGCCGACTCAATATTGATTCGAAATATAAAGCCGATCCTATATAAAAAATAATTCATTCCACGCCTTCCTGGCCCTTCCCGGGTACCGCCGGTAAGTAGCTGGCGGCTTGCGCGGTTAGCGGGCGCAGACCCAGCGCCGTATGCACAACTTATCCACAGAATAAACCCAGTCTAGTGCTCTTGCATTGTGCCTGTTGGCGCTTTATCTTGTGTGCAAACCAGTTCATTACCCCTATATGTTGGGTGTGGCGGCCATAAAATGACCAAATAACTGCGCCGGGCCGACCCAGGAAAAAAACAGCAGGCAATCACCCCGCAGCCGCGGTGCCGGCAGCCGGGAGGGGGCATTCAGGGCAGTCAGCCGGGGGCGGCGGGCAGTAAGCGGGAAGATTCAAGCAGTGGTAACCCAACAACAATAAGGCATCAGGCCAGGACAGCGGAGCAGATATGTACACACAGACCAATCCCACGGGCAGCGCCAGTGCCGCCCCGACCCAGGACAAAGCCACCGTCAGCGCGAGCATAGCGGCGACAGCGCCGGGGCAATTGCGCGTCATCAAACGCAACGGCACCGTCGTGCCCTTTGAAACCAGCAAAATCACGGTGGCGATCACCAAGGCCTTCCTGGCCGTGGAGGGCGGCAACGCCGCCGCCTCCAGCCGCATCCATGAAACCGTCGCGCGCCTGACCGAACAGGTCACCGCCACATTCCAGCGCCGCATGCCCTCCGGCGGCACCATCCATATCGAGGATATCCAGGACCAGGTGGAACTGTCGCTGATGCGCGCCGGCGAACACAAGATCGCCCGGGACTACGTCATCTACCGGGAAGAGCAGGCCCGCAAGCGCGCCGCCAAGCAGGCCCTGTCCCCGGCCACCCAGGCGGCCGCCGGCAATATCAAGGTCATCCAGCCGGACGGCAGCAGCGCGCCGCTGGACCTGGACCGCATTCACACCATCGTCAACGAGGCCTGTGTCGGCCTCGAGGATGTGAGTGAAACCCGCATCCTCGACGAGGCCCTGCGCAACCTGTACGACGGCGTGACCGCCGCGGAATTGAGCACCTCCCTGGTGATCACCGCCCGCACCATGATCGAGCAGGAGCCCAATTACACCTATGTCTCCGCCCGCCTGCTGTGCGACAACCTGCGCGCCGAGGCCCTGAACTTCCTCGGGGTGGCCACCAGCGCCACCCAGGGCGATATGCACACCCTGTACGCCCGGGCCCTGCCCGCCTACATCGAAAAAGGCGTGGCGCTGGAACTGCTGGCGCCCGAGCTCAAGGACTTCGACCTGGAGCGCCTGGGCCGCGCGCTGCTGCCCGAGCGTGACCTGCAGTTCACCTACCTCGGCCTGCAGACCCTGTACGACCGCTACTTCATCCACAGCAACGATGTGCGCATCGAAC
>CAYTDW010000051.1:0-10414 GCA_964436585.1 uncultured Halioglobus sp.
AGCGGCAACTGATGCGCTTCACCATTTCCGAAATCATGAACGAACAGCCATTTCCGGGGGCGACCTACAGTGCCCACCACGCGGGGCTGCAATTCGAGCTGGGCGAACCTGGCGAACTGTACATGATTACCCAGGGCGGCGGCGGCGGCTATGGCGATGTGCTGGAACGCGACACGGCCTCGATCGCCAGGGATTGGGCCGACGGAATTGTGTCCAGGCGCACCATTGAAACGATCTATCACGTGGTGATGAACTACGACACCGGCGCCGTAGACCAGGAGGGCACGGATAAGGCCCGCGCCGCCGAGCGCAAAGCCCGTCTGGCCCGGGCCAGACCTTTCAAGGAGTTCGCCCGGGCGTGGACCAGGGCAAAGCCGCCGGAGGGACTACCCTACTACGGCAGCTGGGACGACCCGAGGGTGCTGTACTTGGGCACGCCCGACAGGACCTGTCCGGCAGATGCTATCGAACCGGTGATGATGCCCGACCCGAAGGATGTCGAGATCGCGGCACTCAAGGCCGAGTTGTTGGCACTCAAGCAGGGGGGCTGATATGGCGGGGCTCATCAGGGCCTGGTTGGCGGGAGACTCGCAGCGACTGCGTTGGCTCTCATTTGAAGACTATGCGCGCAAGGTATTCGCCAGCGATCACCCGGCCTGGCACGCCGACCCGATGCGCTATGCAGGCGGCTTATCCGACGCCAACAAGGTGCTGGGCTCCCAGGTCGTGAGCTTTGATTTCGGCGCCGTGTTCGCCTCGCACGCACAGCTGGCGACGGGCGCTAACGGAGTGGAAAGGATCCATCGCCTGCTCAATGATGCGCTCGTGAAGCGGTTTTGCAACGACGCCATTGCCGCCATGGTGCATCAGTTGAATGACCGGACCGATGTCGTATTGCAGCTGCCATCGCCGGCCAACGCACTGGTAACGCTCGGTGAGGACGCTACCAACATTGATTTCGACATGCTCGACGATGCGGCCAACGCACTGGCTGAGCTGTCGCGCGGTTTCTCCGCTCTGCCCGTCACCGGACTGGTTCTGGCTTTCACCGGCAACGGCGTGGAAACCGCGGACGAATTAGAGGCCTGCGAGGTCCTGCAGGGTCTGGCGGGACACTATGACTGGCTCTTCGCCACGCGTTTCGACAGTGAGGCGCTGGCTGGGGAACTCGCAGAACTGAGCCCGGACATTCGCCTGATTGGCACCCTGCGGGCATCGCTCCTGGCAGCCCAGGACACGCCCACCGGGGGTGGCCTGGACAGCAATTTCTGGGCTGGCGGCGACCTGCCGCCGGTCGCAAGAGCCTGTCTCTACGGAACTGTACCGGCAGATCTTGACCCCCGGCTGGTGGTTGAACGGATCGCCAGCTTGCCGTGACAGGCCGGCGACGATAATGGTGGCACAAGGGCTGGCGGGTTCAGCCGGATTTGGCGGCGCGACGATCCCTGTCACGGTAATTACCGGGTTCCTGGGCAGCGGCAAAACCACGCTGATATCGCGCTTGCTGCGAAGTCCTGACCTTGCCGATACCGCGGTGATCGTCAATGAGTTTGGCGAGACCGATCTCGACCACACGCTTATCGCCGCCAGCAGTGAAAACATCCTCCGGCTGATGAATGGCTGTATCTGTTGCACCATTCGCGAGGACCTGGCCCTCGAGCTACGCAACCTGTTTCACCTGCGCACCCTGGGCGATGTGCCTCGCTTCAATCGGGTCCTGATCGAAACCACCGGCGTGGCTGACCCCGTACCCATCGTGCACACCCTGATGGCCAATACCGAATTGCGCAAAGCCTATCGCATGCAGGCAGTGGTGACCCTGGTGGATGCGCTGGCCGGCCAGAGGACCCTCGCCGATCAGCCTGTTTCCATTCGCCAGGCAGCCCTTGCCGATGAACTGCTGATCACCAAGTCCGATCTGGTGGACAGCGAGGCCGCCGCGGGACTGCGCGAGATGGTAGCGCGCATCAATCCCTCCGCGCGCCTGCGTGACAGCGTCGGGCTGACCATCACCGAATTGATGAGTGTTCTCGACTCGCACAACCATTATCCGATCAAAGGCGCCTTCGGCGATTTGCAGCAGTGGCTGGGAGCAAAGCGAAACCCGGGAGACGGCGGGGGACACGGCTCCGGCATCGAAACCTTCAGCCTGGTGCGCGAACAAGCACTGACCCTTGCCGAGCTGATACTTTTTTTCCAGGAACTGGTGAATTACCAGCCAGATAAACTTTTAAGGGTGAAGGGTCTCGTTGCGGTGGAAGGTAAATTGGCCACACCCGGCGTGGTGCACTGCATACGCGACAAGGTCTATCCCCTGCTCTGGCTTGATAACTGGCCCGGGGCGAAGCCGATCACCCAGCTGACTTTTATTACCGATGGGCTCGGGAAATCGGACGTTGAGAATATTCTCCAGTCCGTTTGCAGCCGGTAAACACCTGACCCGCCGGATATCCGATCGTTCAATTCACCGGGACCTGGCGCGCCCCTTGATGGCAGGGTTGGCAGTCGCGCGGGAGCTCTCAAGCCGGGCTTCCAGACTTTCGATCTCCACCATTACTTCTTCGATAAAACCCTGCGTCGCCTCGGGCACGGGCCGGTCCGAGAGCGTAGCAATAATGCCCGGGGATGCGATGTGCGCGAGATCAGCAATGTGAAGCATCGCAAAATCCGCCGGCGAGAGGTCCGCCGGAAAGGTGTTGATCAGGCTGGCGGTGACAGCGTCGGTTTCACGCACGATCCGTCGAATCACCGTCAGGTCTTCAGCACGCAGAAACAGGTCGTGCAGCTCTTCGCTGGAACGGCTGGTACTGTACTGCTGGCCCAGCCAGTTCAGATACCATCCCGGCAGTTTCGGCACCAGCAGCGGAAAGGGCAATACGTCCTTGATGTAGAGCGCCGGCAGCAAGGTCAACGGGTGATCGCGACGGCAGATTATGACCGGCGAGGACAGGGCAAAGGTGCGGGTGCGAATGCCGGCATCCATCGGCTCGAAAGGTGAGCCCACATACACGTCGACATTGCGCGCGAGCAAGTCTTCCTGCAGCTCGTCCCAGCCATGAGTACGCAGGCGAAAGCGCAGTTTGGGGTATTTGCGCAGCAACCGCGCCAGCGCGGGTGCCACGATACAGTCCGCCATCCAGGGGTCAGAGCCGATCACGACCTGACCGCTTTCACGATTGCTCAGCAGTTCGACCTCCCGCCGCGCCTGGTCAATCGTGCCGAGGGTCTGCCTGGCCGCGCGGGCGAGAATGTCCCCGAATTCCGTTGGACTGACGCCGCCGCGTCCACGGACAAAAAGCGGAACGCCGTACTCCTCCTCGAGACGACGGATGCTCACGGAGAGCGCCGACTGGGTGAGGGAAAGCGCCTCCGCCGCGCGCCGATAGTTGCGATGCTCGCACAGGGCGAGCACATGCCGTAATTGTCGTAGCGACTCACTCATGACATATTTTCATCAAACTTGCGAATATAATGAATTTGACACTAAAAAGGCGCTTGTGTCACCTTGGGCACATACCGCTTCGTTCATGCCGGAGGAAGTAATCAATGTCTATTCAAGCCGTTTGTGCTGATGGCAGCACCGTGACCTACACCGATCGTCGTCGCTGGCTGTGGTCCCTGTCACTTTTCTGGCCCACCATGCCGGTCCTCTCCTGCTGGCTGGCCATCGGCTCCGGCCATGTGGCCTGGTACTGGGCGACGCTGGCGGTATGGTATGTCCTGGTTCCCGTTATCGACCACCTGCTGCCTGTCGATGCAAGCAATCCGCCGCCGGAGGTTGTCGAGCAACTTGAGAATGACCGCTATTATCGGGTACTCACTTACCTGACCGTACCGATTCACTACTTCACCCTGATCTACACCGCTTACATTGTGGGCACCCGGAATCTGCCGTGGTATGCGATCCTCGGACTCGCGCTTTCGGTAGGCGTGGTAAACGGCCTTGCCATCAATACCGGGCACGAACTCGGCCACAAGAAGACCAAACTCGAACGCTGGCTGGCCAAGATTGTCCTGGCTGTGGTGGGCTATGGCCACTTTCTTATCGAACACAATCGCGGCCACCACGTCGACGTGGCGACACCGGTAGACCCGGCCAGCGCAAAAATGGGGCAATCCATCTACGGATTCGCCTGTACCGAAATCCCCGGTGCGGTGCGCCGCGCCTGGATTGCCGAGAAAACCCGCCTGGGCCGGACCGGGCGGGGGCCGTGGACTCTGGACAATGAGGTGCTGCAGCCGCTTCTCCTGACCGTCGTACTGTACGGCTGCCTGCTGTTTGCCTTTGGCTGGGTCATGGTTCCGTTCCTGTTTCTGCAAGCCCTCTGGGGTTGGTTCGGCATTCTGACCAGCGCCAACTATATTGAGCACTACGGCCTGCTGAGGCAGAAACTGGAAAGCGGCCGCTACGAGCAGTGCCAGCCGCACCACTCATGGAATTCCAACCATATCGTCTCCAACCTGATACTGTTCAACCTGCAACGCCACTCCGACCACCATGCCAATGCCACACGGCGCTACCAGAGTCTGCGCAGCTTTGAACACTTGCCGGAATTGCCCAGCGGCTATCCGCTGATGTTCGCACTCGCGCTCGTTCCCCCGCTGTGGTACGCGGTAATGGACCGCCGAACCCTGGACTGGGCGGACGGTGACTTCTCGAAACTCAATGTCCTGCCTTCCAGGCGCGAGCAACTGATGCGACGTTACGCCCCGGAGCAGCTGGCCTGAGTATCACCAGCGGAACGGATTGGGTGAGGCACCGCTGATCTTCCCGCGCGCCGGTGCCTTCGTAGCCGCTACGCCCAGTTGCGCGGGTTTATTATGGTTAACATCATATGCGGATTTGATAACAAACCATGCGGATATTATCCAGTCCATATCAACCTAACTATCAGATATAACAGGTAAAACATTCATCCATTCTCTGTAGCTTCGGTTGCATCCCTTTCTTTAAAATATTAAACGGATCATCCCCATTGACTCCTGGCATGGCAAAGTAATATGATGTTCATCATATTAAAATTTCAGTCCAGATCGCCTGATCTTGGCGACCCGGCAAACAAGCCTGGCATTTGAGCTGGAAAAAAAACAATGAGCCAGACCGCCCTGCATCTCTTGGATCGAACAACCTTCCTGAGGCAGAACAGCGATGGGTCACTGATGAGGCGCAGGGGTCCAGCTTACGCCCACACGGTCGGGCCTTTTGGCGGTATTACTGTAGTAAATCTGCTCTACGCCGTGTTCTCACGCTCTGCGCGCGTGGGTCACCCGCTTTCTCTGATTGCAAACTACGGCAGGCCGATCGCCGACGGCGAATACCCTCACGCCAATACCGAAATGCTCGCTGCCCGGGGCAAGCGACCATTAGTCGGGCTTGCGCGCGCATCACACTTCGGTCTGGGCTATCACCCCCAGTCGGCCGAAATCCGGAGCGATAATGGCGCACTGGTCGCGACCTGCCACCAGATCGTCGATTTCAAGGGAATGAGTTCGTGACCATCGCTGCAGGGCTCTCACCGGCGGATATTCGAATCCTGAACGATCCGATTCTCTCCACACTGGCGCGTCTTTCCATGCCAAATGTGCTGGCGATGGCCAGCACCGTGCTGGTCGGTATTGCCGAGACATACTACGTCGGTCGACTTGGCACGACGCCTTTAGCCGCTATGGCGCTGGTGTTCCCATTTGCAATGCTGACCGGGATGATGTCAGCTGGTGCGATGGGAGGCGGAGTTTCCTCTGCAATAAGCCGCGCGCTCGGAGCTTCCGATTTGCGTCGAGCAAATATGCTCGCGTTCCACGCGTTGCTGATAGGCATCGGCGCGGGTTTACTCTACACACTGTTGTTTCTCCTCTTCGGAGCGACTTTCTACCGGACGTTGGGTGGCGCCGGAGAGGTACTCCACGAAGCGGTACGATACTCAACAGTCCTGTTCAGCGGGGCACTTCTCGTCTGGTTGAGTAATACGCTCGCGTCAGTACTTCGCGGCGCCGGCAGTATGCATGTGCCATCAGGTGCGATAACAGCGACCGCGATTCTACAAATCGTTCTGGGCGGCACCCTTGGGCTTGGTCTCGGGCCGGTTCCGTCGCTCGGCATGATTGGGATCGCCATCGGCCATATTGTCGCCACTGCCACCGGAGTCGGCTTCCTGCTATGGGTACTGATAAGCGGCAGGGGCCGGATCACCTTGCACCTGCGAGGAATCCCAATGCGGCGAGAACTGTTTGGCGACATTTTGAAGGTGGGCGCGATCGCCCTCGTAGCGCCCGTCCAATCGGTGCTCGCGGTGCTAGTGCTCACCGGGTTGGTCGCGCACCTTGGCGTGTTGCCACTGGCGGGATATTCAATCGGACAGCGTCTGGAATTCCTGCTGATACCCATCGCGTTCGGTATTGGTGTAGCCGCCTTGCCAATGGTCGGCATGGCGCTCGGAGCGGGCGACGTTGAGCGCGCCCGCAAGGTCGCCTGGACTGCCGCGGGTCTGTCTGCCGCGCTCCTGGGCCTGATCGGACTGGTCGTGACAATTGCACCCGACTGCTGGGCGACGCAGTTTTCATCCGACGAGGCCGTACTCAATTACGCGCGGCAGTATCTGCGCATCGCCGGGCCCGCGTTCCCGTTCTTCGGCATTGGCCTGACGCTCTACTTCGCGTCGCAGGGCTCAGGCAAGTTGCTCGGCCCCGTGATGGCAGGAACACTTCGCCTGGTGTTAGTGGCCGCGGTGGGGGCGTGGATGGCGGCGAACGAGGTCGGATCAGTCGCATATTTTGGTCTTGTCGCGGCCGCCATGCTCATCTATGGCATCGCTACGGCTGCTGCAGTGCGGTTCACAAGCTGGGGCAGCGAGCCCGGCTAGTGGATTCCGAGCAGTCGGAAACCATATCCAGAACGCAACGGGAAAGGAGAAACGATGAAAGAGACAACGCATGTCAATGCTGGCGAGGTCGCACTCGCCGTCGGTGGTAGATCCGCAACCCATCACTTCACAACAGGAATCGAGACATGAGCAAGCAGCTTGAGTACTTTTTTGACTTTCGCAGTCCCTACAGTTACCTGGCCTATAGTCAGCTGGCAGGCCTGGGGGTCGACATTACCCTGAGACCGATGAACGTGCTGACTGTGATGAAAGCGGTCGGTAATACGCCGACAACGATCGAGTGCGCCGTGAAGGGGCGCTATGCCCGCGCCGACCTGGGGCGGTGGGCGCAACGCTATGGCATGCCACTGAATCCGGCCGATATGAAGGCAGTAGACGGCGAGGCCTGCCTGCGAGCCGTCCTGGCGGCATCCTCCCCCGCCAGCGCTGACGCGATCACCACGGCGATCTTCCGGGCGTGCTGGGGAGAAGGCAGGACGCTGAGATCTGTCAGCGATATCGTGGAAGTGGTGGCGGCAGCCGGAATCGAGACTGAGGGCCTCGCTACCCGCATCGACGCTCCGGCAACCGTCGATGCGCTCGCCGCCAACTGCAAGGAAGCCGCCGAGCGAGGTGTTTTTGGCTCGCCGACGATCATGGATGGAGATGTAATGTTCTTCGGGAACGACCGCCTGGACTTTGTACGCGAGCATCTCGCGCAGGGGGAAGTGGCATGACTCAGTTAACTCTAAAACCCTTAGCACTGGTCACCGGGGTTGGTCCGGGTACCGGTACGTCGCTGGTCCGACGCTTTGCCGAAGGTGGCTATCGGGTGGCCATGATGGCCCGTGATGCCGACCGGCTGGCGGCGCTGGAGGCGGAGATACCCGATACCATTGCAGTTCCCTGCGACGTTACTGACGCCAGGGCACTCGAGCGAGCAATCAGCAACATCGAACCTCCCAAGATCGTCATCCACAATGCGGTGGGTGGCGCGTTTGGCACCTTCAGTGAGATTGAGGCTACGGTTTTGCAGCATAATTTCGATGTCAATGTCATGGCGTTGCTGCGCCTGGCGCAGCTGACGACGCCGGCAATGGTCGAAGCTGGGGAAGGTGCCTTGATCGTCACAGGCAATACGTCGGCGTTACGCGGCAAGGCGAAGTTCGCCGGCTTCGCACCGACCAAGGCGGCGCAGCGCATCCTTGCGGAGTCGTTGGCGCGCGATCTGGGGCCCAAGGGGGTACATGTGGCCTATCTGGTGATCGATGCGGTGATCGACGTACCCTGGGCGCGGGAAATGTGGTCAGAGGCACCGGATAATTTCTTTATTCAGCCAGCTTCGATTGCGGCAGAGGCATTTCATCTGGCCCACCAACCAGGCGATGCCTGGTCGTTTTTCGCTGAGGTACGGCCGTTCCATGAACCTTGGTAGTACCATGGAGACATTGCGGAATTAAAACGGATCCAGGCTTCACAAATTGTGAAGCCTGGTTCATGTCGTATCTCTGCGAGAGTAGCGCATCTGTCGGCGCGCTGGCCGCAAGGCTGCTTGCTCAGCCGCGGCTGGGCAATTCCACGATGGCCACGCCGGAAGCGGATAGTTCGCCGCGATGGGTTTCAGCCCGCTGGCTGATTTCCACCAGGTGTTTGCCGTCCTCGACAAACTTGCGGGTCACGGTGCCGTCGATCCAGAGCGCGTCGCCGTCCGGGTTGTGCCGGCGGATCTGGCACTTGCTCTTGCGCAGGAAGCCGTCATCGCCCATCCAGTTGGTCAGGTGGTGGGTCAGCCAGGAACAGCGCTCGGGGCCGTAGTCGTAGGCGCCGGGTGCGCCCACCTCCAGGGCGAACTCCTCGTCCCAGTGAACGCGCTCTGGGCAGTCCGGCACGTTGAAGCGGTTCTTGATGCCCAGGCCCGGGTGCGCCTGTTGCATTTGCCAGGCGAGCTTGTTCGCGCGGATATAAAGACCACCCCAGCCCTGCGCGTAGCAGATGAAGCCGGTGACCGTCATCGGGCCTTTCATCATCCGTGGGAGTTCATCACCTTCCTTTACGTCCTCCCAGTAACGGGGGGTGGCGCCGCGGATTTCCTCGGCCGCGTACAGTTTGGAGAATTCGGCGAGCTGCTCCTCGGTGAAAGGCTCGACCCGGCCGCGGGCCTCGGTGTACTTGGTGCCTCGTTCGCGGGCCTCGTCGCGGTCGGTGCGGAATACCCAGCTGTCCCCCTCCGCGACCTTGTCGCCGTGCTGATTGAAGAAATCCACATGGTAGATCTGCTGGAAGCTGCGCCCGGCGAAGCGTGTCTGATGCTCGACGAGATCCTTCAGGTAGGACTCGGTCGCGATCACGTCGTTGCGCAGTACCGGCTTGTGCCAGGTCCAATCCGCGCCCGCCCACATGGCGTGCACGCCCGAGAGTCCGCCGCAGTATCCCGACACGATGCGGTTCGTCGAAAAAAGGAAGCTCGGCAACGCCACGAGGGTTCCGTACCGGGTCTTCCCGGCATAGGCCGGATCGGTCCACAGTGGATTGTCGTCGCCGATGCCATGGGCGTAGTGGCGGATGGCGTCACGGGTCGCCTCGTAGTTCCAGGGCTCCAGCGTGTCGGTGATCTTGACACCGATCCTCTGGCGCAGGTCGTTCAGACCTTCTTCGGTGATCTTCGGGAAGCGATTCGTGCCGGAACTCGTCATGGCTTTTCTCCTGGACATATCAGAGGCGGCCGGCAGCCGCGGCTTCGCGGTCGCGCAGGGCCTTGCGGTTGACTTTCCCCGCGGGGGTCTTTGGAAGCTCGCTCACGAAAGCAACGTGACGCGGGAACTCGTGCTGGCTCAACCTGTCGCGAGTGAAGGTCTTCAACTCGTCGGCGTAGCGGTCGTCGGCGGGGCGGTTGGTGACTATGAATGCCTTGGCAACCTGTCCGCGCGTGGCATCGGGCACGGCGATGACGGCCGCCTCGCGCACGTCCGGGTGCTTGAGCAGCGTGTTCTCGATCTCGACCGCACTCATGGTCCAGCCGGCGGAGATGATCACGTCGTCCGCGCGGCCGGCATGATAGAAGTAACCCTCCTCGTCCACCTTCGCGAGGTCCTTGGTCGTCTCCCACCGATCGCCTCGCGACACCATGAGCTCGCCGATCACGCCCGGTTCCGCCGGCGTACCGTCCGGGTTCTGCACCTGCAGCTTCAGCCCGGGCACCGGCTTCCCCAGAGAACCCGGCTTGACCACGAAGTCGTCCGCACCCGGGTAGTTGACCAGCACGACGCCGATCTCGGTCGTGCCATACATGCTGCAGGCGGGTACACGGAAGGTCCGTTCGATGAACTCGAGCGTCGCCGGATCGATGGGCTCGCCCGTGTAGGACAGTTTCCGGATCGAGAAGAGAAAGTCCGCCGCCTTGCCGGAGTTCTTCATCATCCGGTAGTGCGTGGCGGCCGCCGAGATGTTCGTGATCCGGTAATCCTGGAGGGCCTTCATGAGTCGCACCGCGTCGAAGCGGCCGGCAAACGTGCCAGTGGTCACGCCCAGCGCCAGCGGCGCGAGCGTTCCATGCC
>CAYTDW010000052.1:0-10410 GCA_964436585.1 uncultured Halioglobus sp.
CTCGCATATTCCAGAACTCGAAAGCGACCTGGTCATGTGCAGGGGATCAAGTGCCTTGTTTTGCCGAGTACGCCGATTAGCGACGGACTTCGACTTTTGGGTCGATAGCGGATATTCACATCGACTAACTGTACGTCCCCTGCGCAGCCCGCATTGTGTTGCGCTCAGCCCAGGAAAGGGCCCCAGCGGTCGAGATACACCTGCAGAATCTCAATGAGCGCGCCGTCCGGGTCGACACAGACCGCGACGTCTGCAAGGCGTTCGTGACAGACCACTGGTGGATGAAGAAATCTGACGCCTTGATTTCGCAGAGCTTCATAGTCGCCCGCCAAGTTTTCGGAGACGAGGCAGATACGAACAAGCCCGAGGTCCTGATTGCTTAATGGCTCGCGCTGATTATTCTCACTTAACTCGGTGAGGTCGATTTTGGGAAAACCATGATCGAGCTGCATGATGCAGGCCCTGCCTCGGCTTCCAACGCTCAACCCAAGAGCTCGGGCCGCATCGTCCGGGACCGTGGCTTCACTATCTCGCGATAGATTGAGGTATGGGATACCAGGCAGAAAGCTCTGAAAACCGAGCTTCTCATAGAACGAGATAGAGGCCTCGAGATTGCTGACATTGATGTTGATGTGGCCCCAGTTCAAACCCATAGCTATGACCTGATTCTGATAGCTGTTGAGTATAGCCCTATCCACAGGGCTGTACTTGAGGTGAATTGAATCCTGTCCATGCGCGGCTCGTTATCAGTCACCCGCCGACTATGGGTCTGCAGGTCCAGGCCAAAACCCCATCCATAGTCGGATGGTCTAACTATCTATAACTCTATGAATTTTATAAAAAATGGTGGGCACAGAGGGACCTGAACGGCAGCCGCCTACCGTCTTCGAGCTGCCGATTATGAGGAGTCCGACATGGAGGAAATCATGTACCAGCTCTATGTGCTCGATAAAGTGCGCAAGGGTCAGAAAGATGTTGAACAAGGACGCCTCACGCCCGCAGCAGATCTCAAGCAAGAGATTGATCAGTGGTAACGTGGTCAGATCACGCCAAGACAGACCTATGATCTTGGGCCTTCCCTTCTTCACACATACTGTGCCATCGTAACATCCTGACTTCTTTCGGGGGTTTGGCCAATGAGCAGCGGATTAAACGGTGTCGCGCATGTAATTTTGACGGCTGGTGACTTTGCCCGCTCGACCGCATTCTGGCGCGACATCATCGTCTATCTTGACTTGAAGATCGTGCTCGACAGCGATGCCATGCTTTATGGCGTCGGTGGGCGTACCGCGATTGGCATCCGGCGAGGGCACGATCATGGCCAGCGTTTTGATCAGGGCGCCCCTGGCCTCCACCATGTCTGCTTCCGCATGCGCGGCCGCGCCGAGATTGATTCGCTGCAGGTCTTCTTGACCGCACGCAACGACATCCAGATCGTCCATGGGCCGCAAGAGGAGCCCTGGGCCCCCGGCTATTATTCGCTGTTGTTCGACGATCCCGACGGCATCCGCATCGAATTTAACCATGTGCCGGGATCGGGTCTGCTCGCGGAGGGTCAAACCATCGGCGGAGCCGAGGCCTTTGACTAACCCAGCACCCTTGGCGAGATTGGTGGCGCAGAAGGTGCATGGAAGTAAAGGTTAAGGGCCACATTATAGAAAGCTGGGAATTCGCCAGCCACAGGTCGGGTACGTCGAGACCGACGGGCTTTTTGGTGACTACTCTGAGAGTAATGTCGGTTGAGTGTTGCCGTTGACTGGGGTCTCTGCGGTGAAAAGCCGCTGGACATCATGACCACGAATGAAGAAGGAGGTCTTGATTCGGTTACAGAAATCCTGACATTCCTCTCTACCTCGGTGTGTTATGCTTTCGTTATCTAATTTCCGGATCCAGGCCCGTGGCAGAAATCCAGATTGATGAACCCCTAAACGTCTTCGGCGAACCTTTATTACCTTGTAGCGAGGAACCACTGACCGGATTTTTTCGCGACGGCTGTTGCAACACCAGTGACCACGACGTTGGATCCCACACGGTGTGTATACAGGCCACGGAGGAATTTTTGCAGTACTCGCGATTTGCCGGCAATGACCTCAGCACTCCCGTGCCGGAGTTTGGCTTCCCAGGACTTAAACCGGGAGATTGCTGGTGTCTATGCGCGCCTCGCTGGTTGGAAGCCTATAAGCGAGAGATGGCCCCTAAAGTGTTTCTCACCCGCACCCATAGGCGGGCCTTGGAGGTAATCCCTTTGGAGGTGCTGCGGCAATATGCGGTTGATCTGAATTGAGTGCCTAAACACGCCGTGAGCAATTTCTTTGAGAATCAGGTCGATGAGCAAGAACTGCGCCTGATCCGTCTCCAGTTGCCGCCCCAGGGCAACGCGCTATCATAACCATCAATCCTTCAAGCAGAAGGCAAGCCGCATGCAGCTGAGTGGTATCACTATCTATCCGGTGAAATCCTGTGCCGGTATCAACCTGGACCGGGTCACCCTGGATCGCTTCGGTCCCGTAGGTGACCGTCGCTGGCTAATTGTTGACGAGCGCGGTCGCTTCATCACCCAGCGCGACCAGGCCCTCATGGCTGTGATTCGGGTCGAGCAACTGCAGGGTGGCATTCGCCTGAGGTTGGAGGACAGCAGCATCGACTCTGCAATTCCAGGCACCGATGCGCCGGAATTGAGGGTAAGCATCTGGGGGGACTCCGTGCGCGCCGTGTTGGCAGACAGCGGTGCCGGAGAATGGTTGAGCGGCCAATTGGGCCAACCCTGCCGGCTGGTCTATATGCCTGAAACCTGCCAACGGCTGGTGGACGGCCTCTACGCCCGCGATGGTGAAACCGTAAGTTTTGCCGACGGGTTTCCCCTGCTTCTGATCTCGCAGGCCTCACTGGACGATCTCAATGGCCGACTCGAGAACCCGGTGCCGATGAATCGCTTTCGTCCCAATCTGGTGGTGAGCGGTTGCGACCGGTTCGCCGAGGACAGCTGGCACCGGATTCGTATCGGTGATGTGGAATTCGACGTCGCCAAGCCCTGTTCCCGCTGTGTGATTCCCTCCATCGACCAGGCCACGGCGAAGCGGGATGGGCAGATCAACCGCGTACTGGCCAGCTACCGGCGGGTCAACGGCCAGGTGATGTTCGGCCAGAATTTGTTGTACCAGCGTGTCGGGAGTTTGTCCGTGGGCGATTCAGTGGAGGTTCTGGACTAGTGAAGGTGCCTATTCCGTTGCCGCGCTGTCAGTGCCATTATTGACACGTACTGGATCCGCAAAACCGCAAGGATAGTCGCCGTGAAAGTATTACCTGTTGGTGAAGTCGTGGCTCCCAGCGAAGCGGAACAGCGCGTACTCGACGCGATCTGTGCCCGTGGCGTGGCCGATTTCAGCGAACTGCCCGCAGATTCTCGCCAATTGCGCGCCAGCTTCCTCGAGGATCTGATAGCCGGCTCCAGGCCCGATTTGCCCCAGCTATGCTGCCCTCTGCGCCTGCGCGGCGCTCGCATCCAGGGTCCGATTCGCGCCCTGCCGACTACGCGCGACGGTCCGGGCATGACGCTGCTGTTCTGGTCCTGTCATTTCGACACCACGGTGGATTTCAGCGGGGCCGACTTTCTGTCGCTGCGCCTGGTTGACTGTACCTTGCCGGCGTTTATCGGCATCAGCTTAAGCATAAAGGCCGACCTGGACCTCTCCGGGTCACACTTCTCGGGCGTGTGCGATCACGTCTCCGACCTGGCAGATGTGGGTAATTGCGCCGTACACCTCAATCACGCTCACATCGGGGGGCGCCTGCTGTTATCGGCAACGCCGAACGCGCGTTTTGAGACCCACGGCAGTGTGAGAATGGATGGCGCCCGTATCGACAGCAGTGTGGAATTGCACGGCGCCCTGCTGCGCGAAAGCGATGAGCCTGCGCTGAGTGCGCGTTCAGCGGTCATCGGCGGTAATGTGGAATTGCTGTGCGGCCAGGGACATCGTTGCGAGGTGCATGGCGAAGTCTGCCTGGCGGCCGCACATATTACCGGCGACCTGGACTGTAGCTCCGCCCTCCTGCTGAATCCCGCGGGTAGAGCGCTGCATTGCGAGGACCTGGTCGTGGAGTCAGTATTTCTCTCGCGCGACAAGCCTGAGTTCCCCTTCCAAGCCTGCGGTCGACTGAACTTTCTTAGTGCGAATGTCGGCGGCAGTTTTTTCATCGTCAATGCTCGCCTCTGCCCTGGTCCGGACTACATTGGACTGCTTGGCAGAGGTGGCCCGGTGGCACTGAACCTGCAGCAAGTTCGCGTATCAAATGCCCTGATCATGGTTGGTATCGGCGCCATGGAGCCCGGTGATCAGACGACCCGGACGAACACGATCAAACCGGTAGAGGGCTGGTACACGTGCGCCGGGGCACATACGAATACGCTGGTCCTGCATGTGGAGACCGGATGGCCAGCGCCCGGGTTCCTCGACATTGACGGCATGTCATACGAGCGTGTACGGCATGTCGGTGGTGGCGACCTGGTTGCAGCGGGTACAAAGTGGCTCAGGTACCAGTTTGTCAACGGACGGCCCGATGCCGCCACCTATCGGCCCCAACCCTACGAGCAACTGACCCGGGCTCTGCGCAACAGCGGACTGACGCGGGAGGCAGATGCCATCGCGGTGGAAAAGATTCGCATGCGCCTTACGGCGCGGGTCGACTCTGCCTGGCTGCGGGTATTTCCGCACCTGCTGATGCTGGTCAGCCAGCACGGTTACTCGACCCGCCGGGCGGTCATTTCATTTCTGGCCTTTGTGGCCCTGGGTGCGGTGATGTACACGGCGGCAGTCAGTATTTTTGACCAGCCATTTTTCCCTTTCGAGCAGCCTCCGGAACCGACGACTTACACCCTGCCGATCGGCCTGGGAACCGTGGACGCCCCCCTGGGCTGTCCCGGCCTCGATACGGTGCAGTATGCGCTGGATTTCGCCCTGCCGGTAATCGAGCTGGGCCAGGATACGTTTTGCCGCTTCGTACCGGTAGGGCCGGCGCGCTGGTTGTGGCTGGCGCTACACAGCCTCTTTGCTATTTTCGGCGCGGGTCTGTCTGCCGTGGTGGTCCTCACCCTGACGGGCGTGTTGCGGCGAGACTGATACTCATCCCGATATTGCCAACTTAATGCCACGCACAGGGCGCCAGCGCGGCGGCGCAGCTGCGGTGCCCATGCTAAGATTGGCCCCAATTCATCGCATACCGAGCGCAGAGCACATGAAACTGTTTATCACCGGCGCATCCGGCTTTGTCGGCGGCGCGGCCACCCGCACCCTGGCGGCGAGGGGCCACACAGTTCGCGCCATGTCCCGCAGCACCGGCTCCGACCAACGTATCCGGGAACTGGGCGCTGAACCGGTGCGCTGCGACCTGGAGTCGGTCAATGCGGATCATGTCGGCGACGCGGATCTGGTGCTGCACTGCGCTGCTTATGTCGAGGCATGGGGCCCCGCGGACGCCTGGTACAAAGGCAATGTCCTGGGATCCCGCGCCATGCTGGCGGCCGCCCGGGAAGCGGGAGTCGGGCGCTTCATCCATATCGGCACCGAGGCGGCGATCGTGCACGGGCAGGATATCTTCGATGCCGACGAGACTTATCCACTGGCGCTTGACTCACCGTATCCTTACTGTGCCACCAAGGCACAGGCCGAACAGCTGGTAGTGACTGCCGCCACGGCGGAATTCACGACGATCGTGTTGCGTCCGCGCTTTATCTGGGGCCCCGGGGATACCACCCTGCTGCCGGTTATCGAGGCGATGCACGCCAGTGGCGGCTGGATGTGGCTGGACCACGGTCGCGCGCTGACCTCCAGCACCCACATCGACAACTTGGTGCACGCTATCGAGTTGGCTCTGACCAGGGGCGAGTCGGGGCAGGTCTATTTCATTCTCGATGATGGGGCACGCACCCTGAGAGAAATGATCACCGGCATGGCGGCATCAAAAGGTATCTCACTACCGCAACGCAGCATTCCGCGCCGGCTGGCAGATCTCGCGGGCTCCGTCTGCGAATGGTCCTGGCGCAGCTTCCGCTTGGGCGGTACGCCACCGCTCACCCGCCACGCGGCAATGGTCATGTCGCGCAACTGCGTACTGCTGGGCGACAAGGCCAGGATTGGGTTGGGCTACCATCCCGTAATCAGCGTGGCGGAGGGCATGCGGGCACTTTCCGCTTGCTAAGTGACTAGCACGAAGATCACGCCGGCAATTGCGTATTAGGGCAACGCCGCCAACCTTTCCACGGCAGTGCTGCCACTCCGAGCGCTATAAAGAATTGCCGCACAATTCACACGCAACCCTAATTCGATGCCGTATAAAAGCATGGGGATAGGGGGGCGAGGGAAGAAACAGGCAATATTCCCGACGAGCCTGATGTACTCGACGCCAACCCATGCTCTGCAAAGCGTTGCGGTTGATGAGCTGGCGACGGGTTCGTCGAGTGCGATGGGTTCTCTGTTGGTTTCTTTCCGCGGGCAAATGATTCTTTCGTCGATTTGCCCTGTTTATAGGCACGAAGCTGCAGGCCTGCTATCTTTAGACAGTATCCATACTGAGGGAGTCAAATCATGGAACAGGCAGTTCAGGTATTCATGGATTATGCAGCGGCTTTTGAGAAAACCTATGTGGATGATGATTGGTCGCGCCTTACGCCTTTTTTCCACGAGGATGCTCGCTACGAAGTGCGTGGTGGGCCCATGGCTTGTGAGATAAGTGGCCGCGAGGCGATATTCAGAGCATTAAAGAAATCCATTGATGGTTTGGACCGGCGTTTTGATGAGCGAGGCATCGAAATATCGGATGGCCCGCATGTAACCAAGAAAGCCGATGCGGAGGAAGTGAGCATCGGCTGGTTAGTAACCTATCGTCGGGACGACGCTCCCAAGATCGGTATCCCGGGACGTTCCGTACTCACGGTGGTGGATGGACGTATCGCTGCAATGAGGGATGAATATGACGACGCGGCTATGGCCCCGGTGGGAGCCTGGTTGCAGCAATATGGCGCAGACCTTGATGGCTCTTATGTTTGATCGGATCACCCACCGACTATAGGTCTGCAGGCCCAGGCTAAAACCCCATCCATAGTCGGATGGCCTAACTATCTATATCTCTATGATTCTTGTCAAAAATGGTGGGCACAGAAGGACTTAACGGGCCGACCTCCCGGCTTCGACCTGCCGATTCAGAGCAGCTCGGAAGGGGCCGAACCCGGGCGGTAAGCCGATGAAGCTTACGTAATGGCTTTTCGAAGCCAACATCGAGTCGCTGCCGACCACCTCAAACCAGGCCCTGCCTCTGCTGCCCAGAATTGAGGGTTGCCTTTCTGCTTAATTTGACGGTGTCACTTGCCAGCGATATTCTCCTCTGGTATCCGGGAACTACGCGATTCGGGCAATACCAGTCGCCCTCCTGGATTTAAGAGGGAAACAGCATGCATACCTTTTCGTTTCGACACACCCTTACAGGTCCCGTCCTTGGGATCGTCTTAATTTCACTCGTCGGCTGTGGCGGCGGGGGGGGTGCAGGCAGCAATAATTTGGATGGTGTTTACCAAGGTATTAGCGGCGGCCCGATCACGATCACGATCAAAGACAGCAAGGCTACCGTTCAGATCGGGAACGAATCCAAGACGCTCGATTACAAAGTGGAGAGAAACCAGCTTACGATTATTAATCCGGAGGAAGGCGACATGGTTTTAACCATCAACGATGACGGCACTCTCAATAGCGAAATCGGCATCATGACCAGGACGCCCAGGTGAACGGAAAAAGTGTTACGGACCCTTAGAGTTCCTTCATGAATGCTGCGCGTGTTTAAGCCCAGGGTGTACAGGGCAATAATCCTGTCTTCGATCCCGTCGATCCGACGCTGCCCCTTTCTGACGACCTGAGGCCTGAAGGTACCATTGCGGTCACGGAGAACCTCCAATCCGGGGTGAGATCGTGGACTATAACTACTGAAGCGGTATATGTGCGTATCCCACCCAACCCTGCCAACCATTCCACGGCCAGCCTGTCACCCAGCCGCTATAAGCAACCTCTCTGGATTCCCACGTAACCCTGTTTCCATCCTGCAAAAGGAGTGTGGGGGTCTGGGGTAGGGTTGAAGTAGAAAAAGCTACGGATATACCCGTCGGACCTGACGACTCGACGTCAACCCTGCCCTCCAAGGCCTTGCGGTTGATGACTTGGCGTCGGGTACGTCGAGTGCGCCGGGTTGTGTGTTGGTTTCTGGAATGAGGGAAGATGCATTCAATGAATGGAATCGAGCGGCGACCTGATGTACCTCCGCGTCCTGAAGCGAGGTTAGATCCAGTTGCGCGCTCTTCCCGTTTGGTGTCTCAGTTCGCCCAGCCATGCCAGGTCCAGGTCATGAGCCTGGGCCCTTGCAGGTAGCCGGATTCGATCTGGCGAATGTGGAAACCGCTCGCCCCAATGAGCACGGGGGTGTCGCGGTTCAGGTGACAGCCACCGGACAGCGGCTTCCAAAGCGGCGTCAGGCGGTTCTGCCAGAGCAGAACGGGCAGGTCAGGTCGACCAGATTCGGCAAGATGTAGCGGCTATATAGGCCCAAGGGGTCTCCGGGTAGGCTGCTCGGCTGGTTCCGGCTATGCTGACGTAGGGATCAGGGTATCATTCATATTGCCGACCCGCCGCCAGCTTTCATGTTTCAGACCAGTTGCATCGCCATGTAAACCAGGCAGGCCACCGATGCGCCCCAGACAAGTGAGCGCACATAAATCACGCCGAACATGTAGCAGGGTATATAGATAACCCGCAGCAGCAACCACGCAAGCGCCGCTTGTTTCAGGTCCACACCCTGGATCACCGCGAGCAGGCACAGGACCAGGTAGGCGGGAAGGCTCTCCTGCAGGTTGGCGCCGGCGCGCGCGACCCGCTGCTGCAGCAGGGACTGCTCTGGCGGGGTGTCACGGCTGGAAATCATGTACCTCGGGTTCCCAAGACCGAGCCCGGCTGGTATCAGCCACAGCTGCGCCAGCACCAACAGCAGTGCGTACATTATCATCATTGTCATGTTGTTCTCCTCGCCTTATGGATTGTTATGGTAACTGCTTGAGATCCTGCCAAATAGCTTCAGTCGGCGCGGACGGCCCTTTTTTCTCCCTCACGGCGCATGTTCGGTTTCTCCAGATCGAACAGCGCTGCGGCCCCATGGCTGCTGACCCAGTCATATACCCGCTGTCGATCGTCGGGTGACATGGCCTTATACACCGCGATCATACTCTGTGCCATCCAGATAATGTAACTGGGGGTGAGGTAAGGAAACGGCCAATATACCCGACGGACCTGACGAACCCGACGGGTTGGTTGGTGCTTTCTGGGGGATATCAAGGGTAAGGTCGATGATCTCAGGGCACCTTTTTGCCAAACCGAGAATCTATCCGGGGCACCCTGAATGGCAGTTAACGACGCAATACTGCCATCCAGTTGCCTACCTATCCCCGCGACCAGGGACCGCATCTTTCCCAAGGCGCATCTTGTAGCCTCGATCGATTTACACTGATTCAGGGCAGAGATATTCACTTTGTCTATTTCATGAAATAACTATATTTCATTTGCCGATCGACAGTGTCTAACTAGACTCAATATCGCTTGCTCGTAATGTGGCGCAGTTACAGTACCGCTGAGGAAGTGGAGACATGTCATCGATTATGACGCTATACGCCTTGGACAAGCATGTGCATGGGTGTTCTTTTTCATTGCATCGAGTATGTAAACTAACTGCCACAGGATTGGTGTATGCCACTGTGGCGGGCCTTACAGGTTGCGCCACCTCTGCGGAACTCGACTCCTTGCGAGCCGAGGTTGCAAAAGTCAATGCAACCGCGCTTCGTGCTGAGGCCGAGGTTTCAAGGACACAGAACGAACTAGCCGCACTGAAAGCGGCTGCAAAGCCGGCTGCGGCTTTAACTGAGCCGAGTAGGCGCCCGACCACATCTTCGGCCAAACCTGCTGGATATAAGTGGGGCAGCTTACCTCGATAGTAGATTACGCCAAGGAAATCTCTCCACATGCAACTTCCCTGGGTCGAGGTTCTCTGTCACCAAGGGCGCTATAAGTAACCCCCTCAGAACTCCCGCGCAACCCTGTCCCCACGCTGCAAAAAGTATGGGGGATACTGGGGGGGGGTGAAGAGGAAAATGCTACGGATAGACTCGATGAACCTGACGCACTCGACGCCAACATATGCCCTGCAAGACCTTGCGGTTGATGGTCTGTCGTGACTATTGCTTGGGGATGAAACCCATCTATACTGTGATGTATCTTTTTTTTACAATCCAGACGCTCGCAATGCATCACGACCACGACCACGACCACGACCACGACCATAAAATTCCATCAGACGTGGCCCTCCGCGTCAAAGCATTGGAAACGG
>CAYTDW010000053.1:0-10401 GCA_964436585.1 uncultured Halioglobus sp.
CCCTCGTGGACGACGCGGGCGACTACGAGTTGAGGCGCGATTGAAGATGTCTGCCTTAGCGGGTATCAGGGTACTGGAGTTGGCGGAAGGTGTGAGCGGCGAGTACTGTGGCAAACTGCTTGCAGATTTCGGGGCTGAGCTCATCAAGCTGGAAAAGCCTGGATGCGGCAGCCCCACCCGCGCACTCGGGCCATTCGCGCCGGCCGGGGCAGATCCCGAACGCAGCGGTCTGTTCGCCTACCTCAACACCAATAAGCACTCGGTGGCACTGGATGTGTCCGCCCCGGCAGCCGGGGAAACGCTGGAGCAAATGTTGAACCATGTGGATGTGGTTGGAGATGATCACCCCGCCGGCTGGTTGGCGGCTCTTGGCCTGGATCCGGTGAATCTGCATGAGCGCCGGCCCGGCCTGGTGCTGACTTCGATAACCGCCTTCGGGCAGGAGCCGCCCCCCGAACGCCGACACGCGGAGGACCTCACCGTATTCCACAGCAGTGGCTGGGGCTACCACACGCCCAGTGGCGCCGCTGGGGGGCAGCCGCCGTTGAAGGGTGCCGGTCGCTTCTTGCCCAGCTACGAGGCAGGGCTGGAGGCGGCGATGTGTATCGTTGCAGCCCTCTATGAGCGCGAGGAATCGGGCCTGGGCCGGTTCATCGATATCGCGCGGCACGAGGTGCTCGCGTCCCGGGCCGACTACGTGCTGGCACAGATGGTGGCGGGGGATATGGCGGTGGGCGCGGAGCGCACAGCCTATGACCTGTTCGGTCCCGCCGGCATTTTTCCCTGCCGCAGCGGCTTCGCCTATATCTGGATGTCGGCGCCCGCGCATTGGGAGGCGCTGCGCCAGCTGCTGGGGAATCCCCGGTGGATGGATTCTTTCCCGGATAACTGGCTGGAGCGCGAATGCACACCGGAGCGGGTGGCGCAATGCCGTCTCCACATCGCCGACTGGTTGCAAGCCGAGGACAAGCACGAGGTGGCGGCGGCCGCCCAGGAACTCGGCCTCACCGTGGTTGCAGTAAACAATGCCAGCGATCTGCTTGCTTCCCCCCAGTATCAGTTCAGGGCGTTCTTCGCGCCGGTACACCACCCGGCGCAGGGCCGCGCACTCTATCCCACGGTTCCCTACCGCCTGTCCCGGACGCCGGCCGGGATCGAATCCCCGGCGCCGCTGCTGGGGCAGCATACCGAAGAGGCCCTCGCCGTGTTAACCGGGGATACGCCATGAGCGGGCAACTGCGCGGCGGCCCCCTGCAGGGTGTGCGAGTGGTGGAACTGACCAAGGTCTGGGCCGGGCCCTATGTGGGTAAGCTGCTGGCGTACCTGGGCGCGGAAGTCATCCGCGTGGAAAGCGAGGGCTCTCTCGACGTGACCCGAACCTATGGCGTTGCCGATATCAACAACGCACCGGGATTCCAGGCCGTCAATCCGCAAAAGCTCAGTGTGCAGGTCAATATGAAGACCCCGGAGGGGATCAATCTTATCCTCGGGATGCTGGAAAAGTCCGACATCCTGATCGAGAACCTGCGGCCGGGGGCGGTGAAGCGGCTGGGCCTGGGCTACTACGAGGTAAAGGCGGTCAGGCCGGACATCGTCTATGTGTCCATGGGCATGTACGGCAGCGAGGGACCCCTGAGCTACCAGACCGGCTATGCGCCCTGCTTTGCCGCGCTGGGCGGGTTGAGCTCGCTGGTTGGCAACGAGGGCGAAGCGCCGCGGGGGATGAACATACGCTATGCCGACTCCACCTTTGGTACTGCCGCGGCCTACGGTGCGCTGGTCGCCCTGCTGCATCGCCGGCGCACCGGGGTGGGCCAGTTTGTCGATGTGTCGGCAGTCGAATGCATGAGCAGCATGATCGGCGATTCCATCATGGACTGTACGCTTAACAATGTCATTCACCAGTGCGATGGCAACCGGCATGCGGATATGGCGCCCCATGGCGTCTACCCCTGCAAGGGTGGCGAGTGGATCAGTATCGCGGTGAACTCAGATGCGCATTGGGCTGCACTGGCTGCATTGATGGGGCAGCCCGCGCTGGCGGCGGATCCGTCCTACTCGCGCCTCGCCGACCGCAAGGCCCATGAAGCGGCACTGGACTGGCTGGTAGGCGAATGGACCAGTGGCCAGGATGCCCTCGAACTGGTCTCACTGCTGCAGGAAAACGGGATTGCCGCGAGCCGGAGCCAGAGTTCGCTGGACCTGGTGGCGGATGCCCAGCTATGGATGCGCGGCTTCTACCGGGAAGTGAGCGATAGCGCCGGGCACTCAAAGGCCACCCTGGGTCCTCCCTGGAAGATGTCCAGGGCGGCAGAGGTCACGGCCGCGGCGCCGCGGCTGGGCGAGCACAACGCCTACGTTTTTGGCGATATCCTCGGATTGTCCGCCGAACGGCAGCGGGAACTTTCTGAACGAGGCATAACATGCTGAACAAGCATCGCCCTGACTGCATCTGTCATCAGTCGCAATAAGGAGGCCTGAGTATGACTGAAACACTCTTCGTCTTCGACAAACGCAATTATCGCGAGTGCCAGGACGCCTATCGCGGTGAGAAGAAACAAGAATACTACCTGGGCGACTATACGATCGAGGCCGGACCGGTGATCGATGTGCGCGCTGACAAGACGGCGGTGGGCTCCTGCTCGATCATCAGATTGAGTTCGAACACCCGGCTGTGCTTCTCGCGCTCGTGGTCGCACATCAGGAAGGACGCCACCGATGTTACCGTGCTGTGGTTCGTCAGGCGCGGCCAGTTGCGTATCAGTCACCAGTGTGGTCAATGTGTCGCCGAGGCGGGCGATCTCGCCATTACCAAGTCCATGACACCCTTCTCGATTGAGTGCGAGACCGACGGTGAGTCTTTGCACGAGGTACTGCATATCATCGTGCCCACCCACATGTTCCGTAGTCACGTAGCGCACGACGTAAAGGCGGGATTTACCGTGCAGGGCAAGCCGCGTGAGTTTGCCATCGCCCAACGTATCCTTTCCGACGTATTCGAGGCTGGGGATGAACTCGCGCCGCACATAGGGGAGCTGCTTTTTCACAGCGCCCTGGCAGTGGTTGCGGATATGATCAAGGATTTCGAACAATACGCGGTGGTGCGAAAATCGCTGCCTGACAAGCGACTGCAGGACGTACTGCGGTATATCGATGTCCACCTGTCTGACCCCAGCCTGAGTACCATTATGGTTGCCGAGGGGACAGGTATCTCACCGCGTTACCTGTCCTTTTTGCTGAAGCAGAACGGCAGTCCGTTTTCAGAGCTGGTGTGGGATAAGCGGTTGACCATCGCCAGGCGCTGGCTGTCTACCTCAGACCCCGGGAAAATTTCTATCGCCGAGATCGCCTTCCGGGTCGGCTTCAAGAGCCCGGCACACTTCAGTCGCATGTTCAAACGGGTTTACAAAAACGGTCCACGCGAGTACCGGGCAGCCTGCCTGGCCAACGTGGGTGAAACTAACCATGAGTGTTTTTCCGGCGCGGTGACCAACACCCTGCAGTAACACAATGAAATTCCAGAAGTGAGGTAACAAGATGGTTTCAGCTGAGACTCAACAGCAACAGGCCGGACTGTGCCCGGTGAGTGGAGAGGGCGCAGTCGATCTCGCCGCGATGTCGCTTTCGGACCCCGCGATTCTCGCTCATCCCAATGCGTTCTATCGAGCGATGCGCAGGGAAGACCCGGTGCACTACGATTCGAAACTGGATATGTGGCTGGTGTCGCGCTACGAAGACCTGCAGACGGTGGTCAAGGACCCGGCCACCTTTTCGCTGGAGCGCGGCTACCAGGCACAGTACGCGAAGGGTTTCTCGGACGAGTTCCGGAAAATCGTCATTAAAGACGGCGGCGGCTTCTTCGGCGATCCCATCATGACCGATCCGCCCTATCACACCCGGATTCGCAAACTGATGGAGAGCGCTTTTACCGCCCACCGGGTAAAGGAGCTGGAACCGAGGATAACCGCGATTGTAGCCGACCTGATCGAAGGCTTTGCCGACAAGGGCGAGGTGGACGCGGTCAACGAATTCTCGGTGCCGATGACGATAAGCGTGATTTGCGAGCAACTGGGTCTGGAGGAGTTCGCCCGGGATAAGATCCAGGGCTGGTCGCTGGCGGTTACAGCGCAAATCGGCAGGATGCAGACCCACGAACAGATGCTCGAGAACGCCAGGCAAATCTGTGAACTGCAGAATTATCTTATCAAGTGTATTCGTGAGCGCGAGGCCGAGCCTCGGGAAGACATGATCTCCGATCTGGTACACGCACGCAGTGACGACTCTGACAACCCGACCCTGTCGTTCGAGGAAGTCGTGCCGCTGGTGCGCGCCCTGTTGATTGCCGGTAACGAGACCACCGCTACCGCCATGAGCAACCTGCTGTTCATTCTCGCCACCGAGCCGGGGATCGCACAGCAACTCGCCGACGCTGTCGACGATGAGCGCCTGCTCACCCGGTTTGTCGAGGAGCTCCTGCGGCTCGAGCCGCCGGTCCGGGGCCTGGCCCGCATGACGACGAGGGAGGCAGAGCTGGGCGGGGCAAAACTGCCTGCAAATGCGCACTTGCTGCTGTTGTTCGCGTCCGCCAATGATGATGAAGCCGTTTTTCCGAACCCGCGCGAATTCGATATGTCCCGCGGCAATCTCGGGCGCCACATGGCATTCAGCTCCGGAATCCATCGCTGTGTCGGACTGTCCCTGGCGAGAATGGAGCTCAAGGTGGCGGCGCGGGAAATCGTGAAGCGGCTGGACAATATCGAGCTCGCAATACCGGTGGAGGAGATAAGGTACCTGCCTACCATCGCCACTCACTCAATCGAACGCCTGCCACTGACATTCACGCGTCGGCAGTGATGCTGCCTGGAGGATCACATGGCTAGAGAACTCAGTGGCAAGGTCGCCATCGTTACCGGAGGTGCCGGTGGCATTGGCCGGGCGACGGTCGAGTTGTTCGCGCGGGAAGGAGCGAAGGTGGTTATCGCCGATTTGGAGAGTGCGGCGGGCGAGCAACTGGCCGCCGACCTCGGCGCTAGCGCCCTGTTCAAACGCACCGACGTCTCGAATGCCGACGAGTTGGAAGCGCTGGTCGATTTCGCGGTTACCAACTTCGGCGGCCTGGATATCATGTTCAACAATGCCGGTATCTCGGGCGCACAGTATCCCCGCTTCCTGGATGATGACCTGGGGGATTTTCAACGGGTGATCGGCATCAATCTGTTTGGTGTGATGTGCGGCAGCCGCTGGGCGGGACGGCATATGTCAAGGCACAGCGGCGGTGTGATTATCAACAATGCATCGATCGCCGGTATACTGCCGGGCCATGCCCTGATGACTTACCGCGCCACCAAGGCGGCCATTATCCAGTTCAGCAAATCGATCGCCATCGACCTGGCGGAGTATGGGATACGCGTGAATTGCCTAGCCCCCGGCCATATCCGTACCTCCCTCACCGCTTTTTCCACGCCGGGAATGACTGCGCAACAAGTGGAGCGGGTCAAGCAGGCCGTGTCGCCGGCCATGGATTCGAACCAGCCCCTCAAGCGACACGGTAAGCCCGAGGACGTGGCCGAGGCCGCGCTCTTCCTGTGTAGTGGCCGCGCGGCGCAGGTTACCGGGGTGGTGTTGCCCGTCGACGGTGGCATCACCGCCGGCGACCCGGTCAACCATCTCCAGGAGATCGTGGCTGCCCGTGCCAGGGCGCTGGAGGCCGGATGACCAGAATAACTGTAACCCTGGTCCAACAGGACGGTGAAGTAGTCACGATCGAGGATGCAACCGTCGGAATATCGCTTATGGAAGTGGCCAAGGCCCGGGGGGTGGTGGGTATCCTGGGCGATTGCGGCGGTGGTTGTGCCTGTGCAACCTGCCATGTGTACATCGACCCGAAGTGGCAGGACGCCGTGGGCCGGCCCGACGCCATTGAGGAGATGACGCTGGATATGGTATCGGACATTACTCGGGAAAACAGCCGGCTGGGCTGCCAGATTACCCTTGCACCGGAACTGGACGGCCTGCAGGTGACTGTGGCGCCGAACGAGTAGATCAGGATGGCAGTCATGCCGGAGATGCAACAATGAATACAAGCGAAAGTTACGATGTGGTCGTGGTCGGTTCCGGGGCTGCCGGGGCGATGGCGGCCCTGCGCGCGGCCGACCGGGGCCTTTCCGTGCTCATCGTCGAAAAAACCCGAAAATACGGCGGTACCTCGGCGACCTCCGGCGGGGTGGTGTGGATCCCGAACCACCAGCTCGAGGCCAATGATGACAGCCGGAAATCGGCCCTCGAGTACCTGGACAGCTTGATCAAGTGGCCGGTGCAGCGCGATCGGCTGGAGGCTTTCGTGGACCAGGGGCCCGAGATGATCCGGTTTGTGAAATCGCTGGGTGTGCCCCTCATGCCCTCCACCTGGCCGGACTACTTTTTCGGGGCGCCCGGCGCCCGCAGTGATCGCTCGATTGTCTGTGATACCTTCGACGGCAGGGAACTGGGCGACAAGTTCGTGCTGATGCGTGAGCAATATACCCGCTTCAAACTCATGAATCGCTACTCCATGGACCTGCCTGAATTCTTCTCCATATCCACCCGCGGCGCCGGGTGGTTCAGGGCCCTGCTGAAGATTCTCTGGCGCTACTGGACAGACTTCGGCACCCGTCGTATCAGTCGGCGCGATCGCCGGTTCACGACCGGCGCGGCGTTGCTGGGGCATCTTTACAAGCAGGTATTTGATCGAGGCGTCGAGGTGCGCCTGGAAACCCGCCTGGACGAGCTGGTCTGTAGCGATGGCAAGGTCGTCGCTGTCAAAGTCAGTCATTTCGGCCGCGGCTATGAGATTCGGGCAAGACACGGTGTGGTGCTTTGCGCCGGTGGGTTCGAGTGGAACCAGGCACTGCGCGAACGATTTTTTCCGGTGCCCGGCCTGACCCGCCACAGCAGCACCCCGGAGGACGGCAATCGCGGCGAGGCACTCATGGCCGGCCTGGACATCGGCGCCGATACAGAGCACACCGAGGGCGGCTGGTGGATCCCCACCATGCATATGCCCATGCCGAAAGTCTCCAATTTTGAGGAGATCCATCAGGCGGCGTTCGACGTGGGGCGCCCCCACAGTGTTTGCGTAAACCGCAACGGCCATCGTTTTGTCGACGAGGCCTGCAGTTACGATGAATTCGGCGCCGCCATGGTGGCGGACCAGCTGAAAACCGGGGCCAATGCACCCTGCTGGCTGGTGTTTGATACGACCTTCCGCAAGAACTATACCGCCGGCGGCTTTATGCCCACCGCCCTGATGCCGGACTGGCGAATTCCCGCCGATTACTGGGATCACTACATTTTCAGGGCCGACAGCCTGGCCGATCTGGCTGCGAAGATTCGGGTTCCCCTGGACGCGCTGCACCAGACAGTGGCGAATATCAACCGGTTCGCGAGGTCTGGCGAGGACCCGGAATTCGGCCGTGGCGGCAATGCCTACGACCGCATGTTCGGCGACCCCGGCGTGACGCCCAACCCCTGCCTGGGCGCCATCGAGACAGCGCCCTACTATGCCGTACCCATCAACCTGGGTGACCTGGGTACCAAGGGCGGCCTGAAGGCCGATGCGGCGGCGCGGGTGGTGGACCGTGACGGCCAGCCAATCCCCAATCTGTACGTCGCCGGCAACAACTCGGGGAGCCCGTTCGGCAATCTTTACCCGGGTGCAGGTGGTACCATAGGGCCTGCCCTGACCTTTGCCTTTGTGGCAGTCAACGATATCGCCGCACGGGCGGGCCAGCACAGCCAGACCAGCCATACCAATGTGACGGACGCCGCCTGACCATGACAAAGAAAAATTCCCGGGAGCTGCCCGCCTACGCCACACTACTGCTGACCCGTAAGGAACGGTTGCTGACGGTCACGCTCAACAGGCCGGACACGCTGAATGCGGTCAATCTCCAAATGCACGAGGAACTGGCTGAGGTATTCACCTTCGCGGCCATGGATGAGGGGTCCGATGTCATCGTCCTCACCGGGGCCGGCAGGGCGTTCTCGGCCGGCGGCGACCTGGAGCATATCGCCAACAACGCCGCCCACCCGGAGCTGTTTGACAACGAGGTGCGGCTGGCCAAGCGCATCGTGTTCGCGTTGCTCGACCTGGATAAGCCGATTATCTGCCGCCTCAACGGCAATGCGGTCGGGCTGGGCGCAACCCTGGCCCTGTTATGTGACGTGGTCTTCGCAGCCGACTCAGCCAGGATCGGTGATCCCCATGTCGCGCTGGGCCTGGTCGCCGGAGATGGCGGCGCAGCGATCTGGCCCCAGCTTGTGGGCATGGCCCGCGCCAAGGAATACCTGCTGACCGGCGAACTGCTCAACGCCAGGAAGGCGGAGCAGGTCGGCCTGGTCAATCACTGTGTGCCGCGGGATGAATTGGACGCCGCGGTCGAGGCGTTCTGCGAGCGCCTCCTGGCCAACTCCAGGAACGCCGTGCGCTGGACCAAGGTCCTGCTCAACCTCGAGCTGAAGCGTATAGCGCATGCCGTAATGGATGCGGGTATCGCCTATGAGGCGGTGAGCCAGCGATCCGCCGATCACCGGGAAGGTGTTCGGGCCCTGCAGGAGAAGCGCAGGCCGAATTTCGCTAAACCGCCACGCTAAGCAGACAATACCCAGGCCGGGAGTCAGTCAGTTGCCCAGTTACAAATTGGTTATCATGAGCAATCCGGTGCCGGATCGGGAAGACGACTACAACGACTGGTACCAGAATATTCACCTGGGCCAACTGGTCGCGTTGCCCGGGTTTAAATCCGCCCGCCGCTACAGGCGGGCCGGCAGCCTGGGAGAGGGGGAGACCTATCCCTATATGGCGATTTACGAAATAGAGACCGATAACATCGACTCGGTGCTGGATGGCTTGCGCGCCGCAGCGGAGAGCAAACAGCTTACCATGTCAGATGCCCTCGACACCCCGAACATCCACGCGGCGGTCTACGAGGTATTTGGTGATGAAGTGGTGGATGTCTAGCGCCTTGTAAGGTGCGCACTGCGAGAGCGCCTGGCGACCTGCTCCTGGTATGCGTGGTTAGCCCGTTAGCGTCTCCCCTCCCGGCAGTCAGCCAAACAAGCTTGAATCGAAAACGGGACATCGATGCAGGGAGACTTTACAATGGAGTGCCCTGGATTTATAATCAACAGCGTTGTTGAATATCCGTAATTCGACGCTCTCGCCGTAGATAAAGAAAATCGAGACGGGGCTGGTCGATGACACGCTGACTGATGCACAGGCTCCCTCACGCATGCCGGTGGCGGGAGAGGAATTGATGAAACCAAAAACCTTTAGATCAGCCATCACCGCCGCACTGTGGTGTACATACACTGCCACAGCCACTGCCTATGGGGTGTTACCGTTACCCGATGCCAGGCCCCTCAATGTCGAGGAGATGCCTCTGCTCTACACCATTGACGAGCGCTACATGTCTTTCCAGATCGGTATGTCGCATCTCACCGGTGGTGAGACCTGGAGTACGTACGACGAATCGAAAGCCGAGGGCGCGGCAGAGCAGACGCAGGACTTCGAGGCTGTTCGCGAGGTGAGGGCTCCCACCGACCTGGGCAATCAACGCCTGCGCAATCTGACGGCCGCGCTCGGGCCCCTCTATATTCGCTACGGGGGAACCACGACCAATTCGGTGTACTTTCAGGACAACGATCAGCCTCGCCTGGCCAGGCCGCCCGAGGGATATCGCTGGGTTCTGACCCGCGACAGCTGGAAACGCGCGCTCGAATTTGCCGAAGCCATGGATGCGAAGGTGTTGACGGGCTTCACCGTCAGTGACGGTGTGCGGGACGGGGCTCACGCCTGGACGCCCGCCCATGCGGCGCCTTTGCTAGCTTATACAAAGGCTATCGGCGGAGAACTCTACGCAGCGGAGCTGTTCAATGAACCGAACGCGCGGGAGCCGGGGCGAACGGAAAAGGGGGAGAGTGCAGAAGATTTTAGCAGTGATTTCTTTGCGTTCAGTTCGTTTATGCGGGAAGCGGCTCCAGATGTGAAGCTCGGTGGGCCGGGTGTTGCCACCCTCGGAATTCCGGAGCCAATCCCTTCACTTGAGGAGGTAACACCAGAGCAGTACATGACGGCCGAGCCGAAGCCGGAATTTGATATCGTGACCTACCATTTCTATGGTGCTGTTGCCGAACGCTGTGTGCCGCCCGAGTCGTCGGCCGGTATTACTGCCGAGCAAGCTCTGACCGAAGAGTGGCTGGCCCGGCCGGACAAACAGTTTCAGAGGCATAGGGTGCTTCGTGACAAATACGCGCCCGGTGCGCCCATCTGGCTGACCGAGACAGGCACCGCGTCCTGTGGCGGCACCCGCTGGCAGCCGACTTTCCTTGAAACCTTCCGCTTCCTCGACACCCATGCCCGAT
>CAYTDW010000054.1:0-10398 GCA_964436585.1 uncultured Halioglobus sp.
GTCGTAGGGGAGCATAGCCAGCACCGGCCCGAAAATTTCCTCCCGGGCGATGGTCATATCGTTGTTCACGTTGGAAAACACGGTCGGGCGCACGAAGTAACCCTTGCTGATACCCGCCGGGCGACCGGGGCCGCCGGTGACCACTTTGGCGCCCTCGGCAATCCCTTTCTCGATCAGGCCCTGGATCTTTTTGAACTGGACCTCGGACACGACCGGGCCCATGGTGGTGCCCTTGGCGGCGGGGTCGCCGACTTTCACCGACTCGGTGACCTTCGCGGCGATGGCCTCGGCCTGGGCCAGCTTGGCCCTGGGCACCAGCATGCGCGAGGGGGCGTTACAGGACTGCCCGGTGTTCTGGTACATATGCATCACGCCACCGCTAACCGCCTTCTCCAGGTCGGCGTCTTCCAGCACGATATTGGGCGACTTGCCGCCCAGCTCCTGGGTCACCCGCTTGACCGTGGGCGCCGCGTTCTGCGCCACCAGGGAGCCGGCCCGGGTGGAGCCGGTGAAGGACATCATGTCCACGTCGGGGTGTCTGGACAGTGCCGTTCCCACCACCGGCCCGTCGCCATTGACCATATTGAATACGCCGGCGGGTACGCCAGCCTCGTGCATGACCTGGGCGTAGAGGTAGGCGGACAGGGGCGCAACCTCGCTGGGCTTAAGCACCATGGTACAGCCCACGGCAAGTGCCGGCGCCACCTTGCAACTGATCTGGTTCACCGGCCAGTTCCAGGGGGTGATCAGGCCGCAGACACCAATGGGTTCCTTGAACACCCGGGTGGAGCCGAGGTCTTCCTCGAACTGAAAAGTCTTCAGGACCTTCGCCGCCTGCTGCAGGTGTCCCAGCCCGCAATAGGCCTGGGCGCCGGCCGCCAGTTCCTGGGGCGCGCCCATCTCCTCGCGAATGGCGTCGGCGATATCGTTATAGTACTTCTGGTAAACCGCGGCGCAGGATTCGAGCAATTCGATCCGCTCCTTGACCGAGGTGCGGCTGTAGGTTTCGAATGCGGCCCTGGCGGCGGCGACGGCGAGGTTGACGTCTTCCTCGCTGCCCAGGGAAATATGCGCGCACACCTCCTCGGTCGCCGGGTTGATGACGTCGAAACTGTTGGGCTTTACAGGATCTACCCACTTGCCATTGATATAAAATTGCCTGTAGTCGCGCATTATCATTCTCCGCTTCGGGGTGGTTGGGAACCGTTGTGGTTTTCGGGACAGGGAGTGTAGCATTTTCGGCGCAACTGGCCACGGCTTTGTCGTGCCCGGTGATTGTTTTTGGCCCTCTGATCGCGCAAACTTGCGGCCCCTGAATACTATCCTTGCAATGGAGACTCCCAGCCATGGACAACGAAGAACTGACCCTGTTCCGGGATATGACACGCCGCGCGCTGGAGCAGGAGGTTGCCCCCCACTTCGAACACTGGGAGCAGCAGCACATGGTTCCCAGGGAACTGTGGAATACGCTGGGCGCCGCCGGCCTGCTGTGCCCCGACATGCCGGAGCAGTACGGCGCCGCTGGCACCACGCCCCAGGTGACGTTTGCGATCATCGAGGAGGCCTCCCGCATGGGCTTCGGCGGTGTCGCCACCGGTTACGGTATCCACAGCAATATCGTCGCACCCTATGTCAACCATTTCGGCACCGAGGAGCAGAAGGAAACCTGGCTGACCAGAATGGTCAGCGGCGAAGCCGTGGGCGCCCTGGCCATGACCGAACCGGGTGCCGGCTCGGACGTGCAGGGCATTCGCACCAGCGCGGTCAAGGATGGCGATGGCTGGATCCTCAACGGCTCCAAGATCTTCATTACCAACGGCTATCACGCGGACATGGTGATCGTCGCCGCCATCACTGATCCCGGCAAGGGCGCCAAGGGCACCTCGCTGTTCCTGGTGGACACCACCCTGCCCGGATTCGAGAAGGGCAAGAAGATCGAGAAAATCGGCCAGCATACCTCCGATACCGCCGAGCTGTTTTTCCAGGATGTGCGCCTGCCCGCCTCCGCTCTGCTGGGCGAACTCAACAAGGGCTTCGTGATCATGATGAATGAACTGCCGCGCGAGCGCCTGGGCATCGCCGCCCAGGCTGTGGCCGCCGCGGAAGGCGCCCTGGCCATCACCGTGGACTATGTGCTGGAGCGCAAGGCGTTCGGCCAGTCGGTGGCCAGCTTCCAGAACACCCGGTTCGTGCTGGCCGAGGTGAAGACCGAGATCGCCATCAACCGCGCGTTCTATGAAAAATGCGCCGACGCCTACGCCGCCGGAAAATTGACTGCCGAGGATGCGGCGATGCTGAAATACGCCAGCACCGAGATGCAATGCACGACGATCGACGAGTGCCTGCAGCTGTTCGGCGGCTACGGCTACACGGCGGAATACCCCATCTCGCGTTTCTACACCGACGCGCGCATCCAGCGCATCTATGGCGGCAGTTCGGAAATCATGCGCGAACTGGTGGCCCGCTCCCTGCTCGGCCGCTGATTCAGGGCAAGCTGGTCACGCCCCTGTGCGGGCCACGCGGTGCGGGCCGGGTCGATCAGCCCGGGTACCCCGCCAGCGCAAACAACGACAGCAGGAAAAACCCGGCCGTCACCGTTACGATGGACAGCAGCGTGGTCAACACCACGATGTTGGCGGCCAATACGCCATCGCCCTTCGCGGCGACCACCATGACAAAGCTGGCCGCCGCCACCGGCGACGACATCAACAGGAACAAAACCCCCAGGGGCGCATCCCGCACGCCCAGCGCCAGGGCCAGCAGGACCGTCAGCAGGGGCCCCACGCACAGGCGCCAGGCCGTGGCCTCCCAGGCGACCGGGCCGGTACCGCGCAACTTCGATAACTGCATCGCGCCACCAATACACAGCAACATCAGCGGCAGGAAAAATGTCGACAGCAGGGCACCCATCGGCGCCACAAAACCGGGCACCGGCAGCCCCGACAGGGCCAGCAGGACTCCGGCGGATATTCCTATGATTAAGGGATTGCGCGCGATACCGCCCAGCAGCGCCCCGATAGATGTGCCCCCACCGTGCGTGGCATTGAGCACCCACACCGCCAGCACGTTGTAAAGCGCCGTCAACAGCGCCACCGGCATGGCCGCCAGCAGCAGCCCGCGCTCGCCGTACGCGGCTACGGCCAGGGCGATGCCGACGATGGCGAGGTTCGAGCGAAACGATGCCTGCACCAAAATGCCCTGCAGAGGGCCTGGATAGCCACGCCAGCGGCTGTAGCTCCAGGCCATAGCCACGGTGAGGAGTGTACCCAGCACACCGGCCAGCAAATACACGGCGTCGCCGATGGTGGAGTAGTCCACCCGGGCCGCGCTGGCAAACAACATAAGCGGCAGGCCGAACCGGAACGCCAGTTGCGAGACCCGGTTGATCAGGGGCTCGGTCAACAGGCCAGAGGCTCGCAGCGCCAGCCCCGCCACCACCCAGCCAAAGGTGGGCACGCTGACCGCAAATGCGGTGCCCAGCAGTGCCAGCGCATCGGCAGCGATCAGGCTCAGGCTGCCCTCCGGCGCGGCCCCGTGTCAGGCCAGTTCAAGCAACGTTTCACCGAGGGCCTGGAGCAGGCTGTCGATCTGCGCTGTGGCCATCACGAATGGCAGCCCCAACTGGATGGTGTCGCCACCGTAGCGCACGTAGAAGCCTTTTTCCCACATTTTCATGGCGACTTCGAAGGGGCGGCGCGCCGGCTCCCCGGGGTGCGCGTGCAGCTGCAGGGCGCCGGCGAAGCCGAAGTTGCGAATGTCAGATACGTGGGGTGCACCCGCCAGTTGGTGCAGGCCGGCCTCGAAGTACGGTGCAAGCTCCGCCACCCGCTCGGGCAGCTGCTCCCGCTCGAGGATATCCAGGGCGGCAAGGCCGGCGGCGCAGGCCACCGGGTGCGCGGAATAGGTGTAGCCGTGGGGGAACTCGAGCATGTAGTCAGGGCCGCCCTGGGCCATGAAGGTCTGGTAGATATCGGCACTGGCGACCACCGCACCCATCGGCACGGCGCCGTTGGTCAGCTGCTTCGCCAGGTTCATGATATCCGGCACCACGCCGAACACGTCCGCGCCGGTCAGTCCACCGCACCGGCCCAGGCCCGTTATCACCTCGTCGAAAATCAGCAGGATATTGTTGGCGCTGCAGATATCGCGCAGGCGCTGCAGGTATCCGGCCGGCGGCGGGATCACCCCGGCGGAACCGGCCATGGGCTCCACGATCACCGCGGCGATATTGGAGGCGTCGTGCAGAGCGATGATGTCTTCAAGTTCATTGGCCAGCTGCCAGCCGCGGCTGGGCATACCGCGGGTGAAGGCGTTTTCCGCCCGCAGGGTGTGGGACAGGTGATCCGCCGCCACCGCGGGGCCGAACAGCTTGCGGTTGGCGCCGATGCCGCCCACGGATATGCCGCCGAAATTGACCCCGTGGTAACCCCGCTCACGACCGATCAGCAGGGTCTTGCTGGGCTGGCCCTTGAGGCGCCAGTAGGCCCTGGCCATTTTCAGCGAGGTGTCGGCCGACTCGGAGCCGGAGCCGGTGAAAAACACGTAGTCCAGCCCCGCAGGCGTCAGGTCCTTGATCCGGTTCGCCAGTTCAAAGGCACCCGGGTGGCCGTACTGGAACGCCGGTGAGTAATCCAGGGTCTGCAGCTGCCGGTAAACCGCCTCGGCGATCTCCGGCCGGTTATGGCCGGCGCCACAGCACCACAATCCCGACAGGCCATCGAGGATTTCGCGGCCCCTGTCATCGATGAAATGCACGCCGCTGGCGGCCACGATGATGCGCGGGTCCTTCTTGAACTGGCGATTGCCGGTGTATGGCATCCAGTGGGCCTCGAGCTGGGCCCGGGACAGGGACGGCTGCCTGGCGCTGCGGCCGCGACTGGCGGGCTTTGCCGGTGCAGCCGTCCCGACAGTTTTCACGGTCCTGGTGGACCTGGAGGACTTACGGGAACTAACGGATTTGACGGACTTGGTGGCCATGGCAGGCGCCCTCCTGGTTGAGTCCACCGCATTCTAAGCCCCGCTGTTTGATGCAAAAAGTATTATCTATCAATTTTAAGTTTCATTAACATTCATCTGATTCAGGGAGAGCGAGTGCATGGCCAGGAAAGTCCTGTTGGGCAACCTCACCGACAGCGACCTGCGCCTGCTGCGGGTATTCAGCTCGGTGGCGGCCTGCGGGGGTTTCGCCGCGGCGGAACTGGAACTGAACATCAACCGCAGCACGATTTCGCGCCACATCAAGGATCTGGAAACCCGGCTCGGGGTCACCTTGTGCCGACGCGGGCGCGGGGGCTTCGCGCTGACGAACGAGGGCTCGCAGGTACTCGCCAGCGCCCAGAAAATGATGGCCGCGATGGCGGAGTTCCGCCACGATGTGGACGAACTGCACCAGCGCCTGACCGGTTCGCTGGCAGTGGCCCTGTTCGACAAAACCGTCTCGAACCCGCTCTGCCAGATCAGCCGGGCGTTTGCACACTTCGATGAACAGGCGCCGGATGTGCACCCGCAGCTGCACGTACTGCCTATCAATGCGATAGAGACCGGCGTTATCGACGGGCGCTTCCAGCTGGGCATCATTCCCACCCACCGGCACTCGAGCAGCCTCGATTACTACCGCCTGTTCGACGAGCAGATGTACCTCTACTGCGGTGTGCTCCATCCGCTGCATGACCCCGGCGGCCAGGCCATCGACCTGGAGTCCGTGCGCGCCCAGCGCTACGTCGGTATCGGCTATCACTCGCCCAATATGGAGATCACCCGCGAACTCGGGCTGCAGCGTCACGCCACGGCCCACGACCAGGAAGCGGTGGCGCACCTGGTGTTGTCGGGCAAATACCTGGGTTTCCTGCCGGAACATTATGCCGAAAGTTTTGTGACCCGGGGCCTGATGCGCCCCCTCTTGCCGACGATCCTGCACTATGTATGCGAATTCAGCGCGATCGTGCGGCACTCGCCACCGCCAAATCGCCTGGCGCAAACGCTACTGGATGCCCTGGTTCTGGTTCATTCCTGAGAACCCGTCAGTCCCGGTAGCCGGTAATGGCCTTGGCCGCCTGGTAGGCGAAGGTCATGGCGGGCCCGAGGGTCGCACCGGGACCCGGGTAGCAGGGCAGGGTCGGCGCACTGCAGTTGCCGATGGCGTACAGCCCCTCGATGACGTGACCGTCCTCGTGCAGAACCTGCGCGTCGGCGTTGATCACCATGCCGCCCTGGGTGCCGAAATCACCGGGGTCGACTCGCATCGCGTAGAACGGGGGAGTGATGACGGAACCCAGGCAGGGATTGGGGCTTACCCGCGGATCGCCATAGTAACGGTCGTAGGCCGACTCGCCGCGGTGGAAGTCGGGGTCGACACCGGTGCGGGCGTATTCATTCATCCTGGCCACGGTGTCCGCCAGCCCCGCCGGGTCGACGTTGATTTTCTCCGCCAGCCCGGCGATGGTATCCGCCCTGGCAAAAAAACCCTCCTCCTCGTAGCGCCCGGGCAGCAGCCAGTCGGGACGGAACTTGCTGTTGTACAGGGGTCCGACAAAATACCTGGCGCGAAAATCGGCGTCGAATATCTGCCAGCTGGGGTTGCAGGGATTTTCAGCGCTGTGCGCGCGAAACGTGTCCTGCTGGAAGGCCATGTAATTCTGCGACTCGTTGCTGAAGCGCTTGCCGGCGGGGTTCACCATGATCGAGCCAGGGTAGGATTTCTCCATGATACTCAGGCGGGGTATCTCCTCCCCCGGTACCGAAATGGTGTTGCACCACCAGGCCTCGTTCAGCCGGTGCATCCTGGCGCCGAGTCGCATGCCCTCGCGGATGGCATCGCCGGTGTTGTCGCGGGTGCCCGCGCTCCAGCGATGGTCTGTGGGCTGCGGCAGGTATTTCTCTCGCATTTCCTGGTTGTGTTCAAAGCCCCCCGCGGCCAGCACCACCGCCTTGCGGGCCTGGATGCGCAGGAGTCGGCCGTTGCGCTTTACCTCGACCCCGACCACCCTGCCCTGCTCGTCGATCAGCCGGGTCATGGCGGTATTGCGCCACAGCGGGATATCCCGGTCGAGCATGGAAGCGCGCAGGCGCGCGACACCGGCACAGCCGGTGGCAAGGCGCCGGTGGAATCGATCCCGCAGGCGCCAGGGAATATCCACCACGTAGGCCGCCACCAGCTTCAGCGCCAGCTTCCACCAGCCCGGCTGCTGGCCGATCAGCAGCGCAGCCTCCTGCTGGGTAATTCCGATGACACCGGCCAGGTGCATCATCGGGTGGGTGCGACGCAGGTAGCGCCAGTCCTCACCGAGCTGATCGGCGTCGAAGGTCTCCGGCTCCATGGAGCGGTGGCCCACCATCGCGCCTTCGAGATTGGTGTAGTAGTCCGGGTAATGCGCCAGGCTCACATAGCGGGACCGGGTGTGCTGGTGCAGGAACTCCACCATCTTCGGGCCATTCTCGAGATAGGCGTCCAGCTGGTACTCGGGCACCTCCTCTTCGCTGATCAGCTGGCGCAGGTAGGTTTTGGCTGCGGCAATGGAGTCCTTGGTCCCCGCGGCCCGGGCGTAGCGGTTGCAGGGAATCCACACCCCGCCGCCGGAAATCGAACTGGTACCACCGTAGAGGTGGGACTTCTCCACGACCAGCACGTCCGGGCTACCCATCTCGAAGCTGCACAGCGCCGCGGTGAGGCCGCCATTGCCGGAGCCGACCACGACGACATCGAAACTGTAATCCCACTCCTGCTGCGCAGCCATGCCCACACCCCGACAGAAACAAGGCGCCATGGTAGCGCACTCCCGCGGGATTTCGGTTCAGCCGGATTGCTTAAGCTGTTGCAGGTTCAATAAATTGGTCGCGCTGCCCGACTCCTGTCCGGCACGTGCAGGAAAATAAACTTGTCCTCGCCGTGGATCGATGTCTACACTCGATCCGGTCTATTTACCGCCGCCACCACTTCTGAAGGAACCAATCATGCCCAGACTGCCACGAAAACACCTCCTCGGTATTGCCGCCATCAGCGTCGCACTGCTTGCGCTGCCCGCGCTGTCCCACTTCGATGACAAGCAGATGCCGCAGTCCTACCGGCAGTCCTGGTTTGCCCTGGTTGCCGCCAACTTCGGCCCCATGGTGTCGGCCGTAAAGGGCGAGATACCCTGGGACCAGGCAAGGATGGAAGCCTGGGCGAACGACCTGGCCGCCCTGTCCACGCTTGATGTGAAGCGCGGTTTTGTCGACGGCTCGGACAAGGGTACCACCCGCGCCAAGCCCGAGATCTGGCAGAACAAGGATGACTTCAACAGCAAGATGGACACCCTGCACAAGGAACTGGCGAAGCTGCAGCAGGTGACGGCCGCCGGCGATCGGTCGGCGATCGCAGCCCAGGTGGGCGTTGCGGGCAAGGCCTGCAAATCCTGCCACGATGAGTACAAGGCGGAGAATTACCTGTACTGATTCACCACATCATCGGGGGCGGCTCCGGCGCCAGCTGGAGCAGGCCCCACAGTGCGAGACTGACCAGCAGTACAACGAGCAGCGCCCAGGCGGCGGGGACCGCAGGAGCACGGCCCCTGCGACCGCTCGCGCTGCCGCGCAGCATGGCCTGCAGCAGCTGCTCCCGGCGCCGCAACTGGTGGTACATCACGGCGATTATATGCATGGCCACCAGGCCAAGCAGGGCGTAGAAGGCCACCTCGTGCACCAGCCCCATCGCATCGCGCAGGGCGACACTCGCCCCGTAGTGCAGCGGTCCGGTAAAGAACACATCGTCACTGTTGAACAGGCCGCTGAATGCCTGCAACAGCAGCAGGGTGAGCAGGGCGATGACGGACCAGCCGCCGAGCGGATTGTGGCCGGCGCTGGCGGCAACAGCGCCCCTGAGATAGGCCAGCAGCCGGCCGGGACCCACCAGAAAATCCGCGAAGCGCGAATGGGGGCTGCCCACGAATCCCCAGATAATCCGGCTGACCACCAGGACGATAAGCGTATAGCCCAGCCACTGGTGCAACTTATAGTTACCGGTTTCGGCGCTCCACCACGACAGGGGCACACAGACTACGATAAGCCAGTGACACAGCCGTGTCGGAAGGTCCCACAGTGGATGCCCGTTTTCCCGCAAAATCGACCGTCCAGCTATTGCCTGACCAGGGGTGGATACGCCGCATCCACGTCCCGGTAGCTGTAAACCCAACGCGTGCCTTCCAGGATCGCCCGGTGGCGGGCGCCTGGCGCAGCAGGCGCAGCGCTGTCGTAACCGGCGTCGCCGCGAAACATCACCGTGATCCTGCCGTCATCCACGGCAAACACGGGTAAGACTTCGGGCACCGGGCTATGCCGTTCAGCGGCGAGCAGATCCGCGACGCAGTCATAGCAGGCCAGACCGAGCAGCGTAATGAATGTCGGTGGCAGTATCGCCAACTCTCCGCGCTGGTGCATCGCAACGGCTTCGCCTATCCCTACCCACAAATGGTCGTGGATCTCCCCGCCATCAATGACAACATCATGTGACCCGGCGACCGGCGCCGCATAAATCCAGGTGGAAAAGCGCCTCGGCTCCGCCACGGGTGTGGTCCAGTGACTGACCAGCACCATATCCTCGAGTCGGGGGCTCAGGCCGGACTCTTCCCGGGCCTCCCTTGCGGCGGCAATCCGCGAGGCCAGGAGCACATCCTCTCCGGCGGCGGCCAAGTCCTGCGCGTCGAGCGCACCCCCCGGGAATACCCAATACCCCCCGGCAAACATAAGCGCCTTATTGCGCTTCAGCAGCAGGGTTTCCAGCCCATGATCCGCCTCGCGCAACAGTACGACAGTGCTGGCCGTGCGCGGTTGCACCGGGTCGGCGGCGGGGTTGCCTGGTTGAGAGTTGAACATAAATTGCATGCCTGCTGCTTGGGTCGGTGCGGGAACTGGAAGATACCAGCATTTGGCAGCCGCGGGCGAGCCGTGGCCTGGGCAGATTTCACTTTGCGGTGCAGTGCTGGATACCGATTGCTTTGCCTTCGCAACCGAAAACTGGAATGCTGGGTGTCACATATAGGCCCAACGGGTAACCGTTTCATGGATTTTCTGCTCACACACCGCTCGCGCGCCGTTGTTGCGCTCCTGCTGGCACTGACGGCATCCGGTCAGGCGGCAGCAGGCGAAGCCGCGCCGGACAGAGGGCAGCACTACCCGGCGCGGCCCTATGCGGTGACCGAAGTGCGCGAACCCTGCGCTGACTTCAGTCCCCAGCGCCGGCCCTTCTTCGGCGACACCCATATTCACACCGCCTGGTCCTTCGACGCCAGTTCCCAGGATACCCGCAACAAGCCGCCGCAGGCCTACGAGTTTGCCAAAGGTCAGCGCATGGGGATCCAGCCCTACGATGACCAGGACCAGGCGCTGCGCCATGTCCAGATCGACCGCCCCCTGGATTTCGCCGCG
>CAYTDW010000055.1:0-9919 GCA_964436585.1 uncultured Halioglobus sp.
GGCCGGTCACAGCGGTCCAGCCCAGCAGCGGCGGCGAGGCGCCGGCCAGGCCGCCGATCACGATGTTCTGGGGGGTCGCGCGCTTCAGGAACATCGTGTAGACCACCGCATAACCCAGCAGCGAGGCGACGGTAAGCCAGGCGGTCAGTGCATTCACCAGGAAGAACAGAATGGCCATGCCGAGGCCGCCGATAACCGCGGCAAACAGGGCGGCCTGGCTGGTGCCCACCCGGCCCTGTGCAACAGGCCGCATGCTGGTACGGGCCATCTGCCGGTCTATGCGCCGGTCCACGAGATGGTTGATCGTCGCCGCGGACGCTGCGCACAGGGCTATGCCGAGATTGCCGAACACCAGGATATCGAGCGGCACCATTCCCGGCACGGCCATGAACATACCGATAACGGCGGTGAGGATCATCAGCAGCACCACGTTGGGCTTGGTGAGCTCCTTGTAGTCCCGCCAGGTAACCGGCGATGGATGGGCGCTTGTGGTCATAGCCCGCTCAGTCTCCGGAGTTGTTCAGCAGGAATTTGAGGTCGGCGATCACGTCCTTGTAGGAGTTATCCCTGTTGTAACTCATCATAACCCAGCCCGACGGATCAACCAGGTACCAGCGAGCGGGGTCTGTCCGGTATTCGGCAAACAGTGAATTCATGCCGCCCGCGTCCAGCACCAGGGGCTTCAGGCCGCGGTGCTCCTGGGCGAGAAAGGTCGCGAAGGAGGTCGGCGCCGGGCGTTTGTCACTCAGTTCTTGCACGCTGAGCCGGGTGTCGCCGGGCCCGGTCTCGCTCACGTAGATACGCCGCAGGCGGTTGAATTCCTTGCCCATGGCGGTATGAATCTGCTTGGTCAGGTACAGGGTGTGTTCACAGTCCGTATCACAGCGGCCCGCCGCGCCGGGAATCACCATGGTCCACTTCGGCTCGAGGTTCAGGTAGCTGAAGTCCGAGCCGTTGGGCTCGCGCACATCGGCCTCGTCGATCTGCCGCGGCGGCTGCACCAGCGCCCCGCGGTTGGCGGTGCCCAGCGCACCCACCAGGTCGAGATCCCCCCGCACGACAAAATACCAGAGCCAGGTGGCGCCGAGAATCATGGTCACCGGGATGCCTGCTATCAACAGCAGCACCATGCGGTTGTTCGTCCTGTTGTCAGCGTTCTCCATCGTCCCAGGCTATCTCCACCCTCATTTTCAATTGCGACCGGCGGGTCTCACCAGTTGCCACAGGTTGCTGCTGCGCAGCACGAAAAAAACCAGCAAAACCGCCGCCATGGTAAACCATTGCGCGGCATAGGCACGGTGTTTATCGGGGCTAGTGTTAACCAGCTGCCAGTCCACAGTCAGCGCTCCGGGCTCACCGCCCGCCAAGCGCACAGGGTAGGGGAACACCCGCCCGCCGCCGATCGACTCCAGCACGGGCAGGATCCTCGCCATTTCCACCGCCTGCAGCATTATCGGCCAATCGGCAGCCATTTGCTGTTCCCCCAGCAGGTAAGGGGGGTCGGGGGCCACGTAGACATGGCCGGTCAGCTCCACCCGGCCCGTGACCCGGGGTACCGGCGGCAACACCCGCCTGGCCGGGTCGGCGGCGAGCCAGCCCCGGTTGACCAGCACCCGTCCGGCGCCGTCGTCCAGCTCCACTATGCCAAGTACCTCGACACCAAAACGGCCAGCGTAAATGCGATTATCCAACAGGAAGTATTCATTGCCGATGAATTCGCCCGCCAGTGTCACCTGCTGGTAGGCAAGGCGCTCCGCGGGCTCGTCCCACAGTTGCCCCAGGGGTACCGGCGGTTGGCTCTGCCTCTGCTCCCAGGCAACGGCGATCGCTGCCTTCTCGCCGGCGCGCTGCAACTGCCAGAATCCCAGGCCTGTTAGCAGGGGCAACAACAGCAGGGTAGCCAGGGTAGTGCGCCACTCGAGATCCAGGCTGAGGCCACCCCCGGCTCCAGGCATCTCAGTTAACTCCAACCGGGGGCGCGGGAGCTGGTTTATACTGTCGGGAAGTACCCAAGGAGGTGTCCATTGCTGAAAGCTGCGATCGTACTGTTGATGCTGGCGTTACTTGCCAGCCTGGGGAGCGGGTTTTATTTCCTGATGAAGGACCAGGGAGACAAGACCAAGCGTCGCACCATGCATTCCCTGGGGGTCAGGCTGACCCTGGCGATATGCCTCGCTGCCGTGGTCGTATACGGCGTGGCCACCGGGCAGCTGGGCCGCGGCAACCCCTGGGATGCCGGGCCAAAGCCCGAGGCAGCCCCGCAAGCCGGGCCCTGATGCCAGCCTCTACAGGATGTAGACAAACAGGAACAGGAACACCCAAACCACATCCACAAAATGCCAGTACCAGCTGGATGCTTCGAAGCCGAAATGGTCGGTGGCCGTAAACTGGCCGCCGAACACCGAGCGCAACAACTGGATCAACAACATGGTCATACCCATGAACACATGGAAGCCGTGGAAGCCCGTGAGCATGAAAAAGGTAGAACCGTAGATTCCGGAGTTGAGGGTGAGGCCAAATTCAGCATAGGCCTCGTGGTATTCCATGTACTGCAGGACCAGGAAGGCCACGCCCAATAGCACCGTCACCGTCAGCCAGAAGTTGAACTTGGTCCGGTTGCCATTGAGGATGCCCATATGGGCGAGGTGGCAGGTGAAGCTCGAAGTCAGCAGGAAAACCGTATTCCACAGCGGCAGCCAGGCCCACCACGCGTGTGCATCGGCGAATGACATACTGGTCTGCGGTGAAGTAAAGGTGCCGTTGTTGGCAATCGGCTGGGCGGCCGCGCCACCTACCGCTTCCTGCGGCGTCTGCATCATGGGCCAGCTGAAGTTGAATCCCTCCCACAGCACTCCGTTCATGCGCCCCGCTTCACCTTCACCCGCGAGCCAGGGGCCGACCAGCATACGCACATAGAACAGGGCGCCGAAGAAGCATAAGAAGAACATCACCTCGGAAAAAATGAACCAGAACATGCCGAGCACATAGGACTTCTTCAGCTGGGCGCTATTCATCCCCGCGATGTTCTCCCTGATAGTGGTGCGGAACCAGCCGAACAGGGTGGCTACGAAAAACAGCATGCCGATCGTGAAGATGGTCCAGGAGTTCGTCTGTTGACCGGGCTCACCGAAGGTCATGTCATTCAGGATACTGCCCGCGCCAAAAATACTCAGGATCAGGCCGATAGTGGCGCATATCGCCAGTCGGCTGCTTTCCGGCACATGGTACTTTTCGTACGCTGCAGAACTCTGGCTTGTCATTTTCTCTCTTCTCCGTGTAATAGCGCGGGTTCCCGAACCCGTGCGTCAGCGAGTAGCTACGGCGCTTTTCGCCATATCTGTTACATCAAAAATCGTGTAGGACAGCGTAATGGTGTGGATATCCGCCGGCAGGTCCCGATCAACAATATACTGCAGCGGCATCTGGGTGGCTGCCCCTGCGGCCAGGGGCTGCTGGTTGAAACAAAAACACTCTGTCTTGTGGAAGTACTGCACTGCCCTGGCCGGCGATATGCTTGGAATCGCCTGCGCCACCATATCCTTGCCGAGCGTGTTGTGGGCGAAAAAAGTCGTGTCGTTGACTGCGCCCGGATGTACTTTCATCATGGTCACCGCGGGCCCGAATTCCCAGGGCATGCCCTCGTTGTTGGTGGCCACAAACTGCACCGTCACCAGGCGGCTTTCATCGACACCGGCCTGTACCGAGGTGTAGGCCTTGCCATCGGTCTTGCCATTGATGCCCAGGGCATCGCACAGCACATTGTACAGCGGCACCATCAGCACAAACACGAAGGCGAACATGGCGACCGCAACCATGACCAGTTTGATCACAGTATCGGTCGCGGGGTTGGCAGTGAATCGAATCATGCGCGGCGCGTCCCTCAAGAGTGCGCGTGAGCCGGGTCGATCTTTGGCGGCGTTTCAAAGGTGTGGTAGGGCGCCGGCGTTGCCACCGTCCACTCCAGGCCTTCGGCGCCATCCCATACCTTGGGGTCGGAGACCTTCTTGCCGGCAACAATCGTGGCAATCACGTTGTACAGGAAGAGGATCTGTGACAGGCCGTAGATGAAAGCACCAACCGTGGACATCATGTTGAAGTCCGCAAACTGCAGGGCGTAGTCCGGAATCCGGCGCGGCATACCCGCCAGGCCGACGAAGTGCTGCGGGAAGAAAGCCAGGTTGAAGCCGACGAAGGAAATCCAGAAGTGGGTCTTGCCCATGGTTTCGTTGTACATGCGCCCGCACCACTTGGGCAGCCAGAAATAAATCGCCGCGCTCATGCTGAACACAGCGCCGGCAACCATTACATAGTGGAAATGCGCCACCACGAAATACGTGTCGTGGTACTGGAAGTCAGCAGGCGCAATCGCGAGCATCAAACCGGTAACGCCGCCGATTGTGAACAGGATCAGGAAGCCGATACAGAACAGCATGGGCGTCTCGAAGCTGAGAGAGCCGCGCCACATGGTGGTCACCCAGTTGAACACTTTCACCCCGGTGGGGACCGCGATCAGCATCGTGGCATACATGAAGAACAACTCGCCGGCGACAGGCATGCCCACGGTATACATGTGGTGCGCCCACACAATGAACGACAGGAACGCGATCGACGCGGTGGCGTACACCATGGAGTCATAGCCGAACAGGGGCTTGCGGGAAAACGCCGGGATGATCTGGGACACCACGCCAAATGCCGGCAGGATGATGATGTAGACCTCGGGGTGACCGAAGAACCAGAACACGTGCTGGAACAGCACCGGGTCGCCGCCGCCGGCGGCGGAAAAGAAACTGGTGCCGAAGTGCACATCCATCAGCATCATGGTCACGCAGCCCGCCAGTACCGGCATCACGGCAACCAGCAGGAAGGCGGTGATCAACCAGGTCCACACGAACAGGGGCATCTTCATGTAGGTCATGCCCGGCGCGCGCAGGTTCATTACCGTGGCGATGATATTGATGGAGCCCATAATGGAGGAGAGGCCCAGGACGTGGATCGCGAAGATGAAATACGTTACCGAGGGCCCCGCATAGGTGGTGGACAGCGGTGCGTAGAAGGTCCAGCCCGCGGCAGGCGCGCCACCTTCCATAAAGAGCGTGGAGGCCAGCAGCAGAAAAGCCGGGGGCAGAATCCAGAAGCTCCAGTTGTTCATGCGCGGCAGTGCCATGTCCGGCGCCCCGATCATCATCGGAATCAGCCAGTTGGCCAGGCCCACGAAGGAAGGCATGATCGCCCCGAACACCATGACCAGGCCGTGCAGGGTTGTCATCTGGTTGAAGAACTCGGGCTCTACCAGTTGCAGGCCGGGCTGGAACAGCTCGGCGCGGATTATCATGGCGAAGCTGCCGCCCAGGATGAACATGGCGAACGAGAACCACAGGTACATGGTTCCGATGTCTTTATGGTTGGTGGTAAACAGCCACCGGGTGAGTCCCTTGGCGGGACCGTGGTGATGATGCGCGCCCATCGTTAACTCCTCCGATTAGCCTTTCTTGTGGTTGTAGACATCAATGGGCTGGATCATGTCGCCCATGTTGTTGCCGAATGCGTTGCGCTGGTAGGTAATAACTGCCGCCATCTCGACATCGTTCAGCTGCCCGCCAAAGGCCTGCATGGCCGTACCCGGCACGCCGTTGACACCGACATCCAAGTGCTTGGCAACGTCCCCGGTGGCGATTGCGCTGCCGGCGATGGCCTTGCCGACGCCGCCCTCGCCGTTCGCGCCGTGGCAGGCCAGACAGCTGCGGGCGTAAACGTCGGCGCCACGCTCCATCAGCTGGTCGAGAGTGAAGGTCTGTGCCATCAACTCCTTGACGGCCGCGGCCTCAGCCTGCTTGCCGCTGAGCCAGGTGGAATATTCGTCCCTGCTCACCACATTGACCACGATAGGCATAAAACCATGGTCCTTGCCGCACAGCTCGGCACATTGGCCGCGGTAGACGCCGGCGGTGTGCACCTTGGTCCAGGCCTCGTTGATAAATCCGGGAATCGCGTCGCGCTTGACCGCCAGTTCCGGTACCCACCAGGAATGGATCACATCGTTGGCGGTAATAAGGAAGCGCACCTTGGTATCGACGGGTATCACCAGCGGTTCATCCACTTCCAGCAGGTAGTGCTCACCCTTGGGCTCGGAGTTGTAAATTTCGCTTTGGGGTGTACGCAGGTTACTGAAAAAACTTACGTTTTGTCCCTTTTCGTCAATGTACTCGTATTTCCACTTCCACTGGAAACCGGTTACCAGGATGTCCAGCTCCGCGTCATCCGTGTTGTAAACCGCGAGCAGCGAGGACGTCGCCGGCACCGCCATAGCGATCAGGATGAAGAAAGGAACCACCGTCCAGGCAATCTCGACCTTGGTGCTCTCGTGAAAATGCGATGCCACGGCCCCCTTCGACTTGCGATGATAAATGATGGAATAAAACATCACCCCGAAAACCGCAACGCCGATCACCGTGCAGATGATGAGAATAACCATGTGCAGGCTATAGATGTTCTCGCCCACTGCCGTTGCACCCGGATCCATGTTGACCTGGCCAGCTTCGGGGCCGTAAGCCAGTGCGACAGCGCTCATCAGCATTAGCACAGAACAGGTGGCGAGCTTCAGCAGCCGCTTCGCTTCAAAAGACATTGTCCGTGTCTCCATGTTGTAATAAATCATATGTCCCCCCAACTGACCGCCCGGACTGTCCACCAGGCAGCCGCACATTCACTGCGGTGTGGTATGGACGACGTGGCACCGCAAGCGAGCAGGGCGAACTGGACGTTAACGCTGCCTGAACTTATCAGCTGATACGAATTTGCCGACCCTGCGACAATGGGTCGCACCGGCAAAGCGCGCAGATTATAGCGAATCTCCACCGTAAAGCCTACCCGGTCTCCTACGCCGCCAGGCACCGCCCTGGGCCCGGCCCGGCCCGCCACTGCATCACAACATATTGGGGCCGCTCCCTGTAAAGACCACCAGATAAGGGTAGTGACGGCAGTATTGCGTCTCGAGCGGCGCCCCGTTGGTTCCCCTGCGCCGCCGGTGTTCTGGCCGAGAAGGGATTCCCTCCCCCACGGTAGCACTTTGGCCGGGATGTACTAGCCTGAACCATATCTCACGCAAGCCCAATCCGGCATCGAGTGACCCATGGTCGCAGCAATTATCCGGGACAAGATCAGCGCCGCGGTGACGGCGGAGGCCGAGAACGGCCGGCTGCGTCGACGCCTCGAGCAACAGCTGCCCCAGCTGCGCAACAAACTGGTCCTGCCCGAGCAGGAGCCGGTTGTTGCGCTGCTGTCCTTTATCACCGATTACATTGAAAGCGTGCCGGGCTGCATGCAGTTGGTTACCGCTATGAGCAAGCGGATGGGTTTTTACGATTACGCCGCCCCTTTCCTGGACATGGCGCAAGACTACTTTCTGCACCCGCCGCCGGAGCTGCCCTCCGACAATGACCTCGAGGGCCTGCTGGACGAGGCCTTCCTGGCCCATCGCCTGCTGGAGGAGGTAAATGATCACCATATCAGGCACCTGCGGCGCCCACTGCTGCCGGTGGACATGACTGAAGCGAATGTCATCGTCCATCACCTGTTGGGGGACGCCCTGGCCAATACCCTGGACCAGAAAGTGAACCACACGGCGACACAGTTGCTGGGACGGGAATACGTCTGGACCCGGGTGTATGCACAGCCGGGGAGTTCAGCGCCGATAGGCATGCCGCCCAGGCAAAACCCCTTGCCCGGGCCATCCCGACGGATTCGCCTGCGCCTGGCCGGGGAAGCGGGTTAATCCCTATTTTTTGTCAGGATCGATCAGCCTGACGGGCTCGGCCGGGGTCTCCACCCTGCGGGCGGCGGGCCGGCTCACCCGGGTGGACAACTCCCGGGTCGGGGGAACGGCGGGGGCTGGGGCAAGTGCCGCCGGATCGGCCGGCCGGGCTTCAGTAAAACCACAGGCCACGCACTCCCGCTGGTCGGTATCCAGGTTGACCACGATCTTGTCCATGAGGGCGCAGCGCGGGCATACGGCTCCCGCGATGAAGCGACGGCGGCTTGTACTTGTTGGCAAACTTCTTCCCCGAGCAGAGAGTGGCGGTCTGGTAAGGCTGCAACCAGCTGGTTATTGTAGCAGGCTGACCAGCCGCGGGAGCTACCGACAATGAGACACCACACGGCAGGCAACGTTCGCAGCTATGGCGGGCACCGCCCGGCTATCGGCGCGCGGGTGTTGATCGACCCCAGCGCCGTGGTGATCGGCGATGTCGCGCTCGGCGACGATACGTCCGTCTGGCCCCAGGTAGCGATTCGCGGCGACATGCACTGGATCCGGGTGGGCGCCCGGACCAGTGTCCAGGACGGCTGTGTGCTCCACATCACCCACGCCGGGCCGTTCAACCCCGATGGCTGGCCGTTGCTGATCGGCAGTGACGTCACCATTGGCCACAGAGCCACCCTCCATGGCTGCACGGTCGGGGACCGGGTACTGGTCGGCATGGGCGCCACGATCATGGACGGGGCGGTGGTGGAGGACGACGTGGTTATTGCCGCCGGCGCCCTGGTCACGCCCGGCAAGCGCCTGCGCAGCGGCCTGCTTTACGCCGGGTGTCCGGCGAGGGAGGTGCGGGCCCTGAGCGAAAAAGAAATGGCCTACTTCTGTTACAGCGCCGCCAATTACGTCAAATTGAAGGACCTGCACATCGCCGAACTGGAGGCGAAGTAACTCAGGCCGCCGCGAGGGACTCGCGAATCTGGCGGATAACGGGACCGGTATTGGGCCGCACCCCCCGCCAGATGTAAAACGACTGTGCCGCCTGTTCAACCAGCATGCCCAGGCCGTCAGCCACGGCCCAGGCTGCGTGGTGGGCCGCCCAGCGCATAAACGCCGTGGGCTGGGCAGCGTAGACCATATCGTAGCAGCAGCTGCGCTCCGTCAGCACCGTGCCCGGCAGTTGCGGCATCTCGTCGCTCAGCCCGGCACTGGTGGCATTGATAACCAGGTCGAAAGCGCGGCCGCCGATCAGCGCATAGTCGCCGCCTGCAACCGGCCCGATATCCACGAATTCCGCCGCCAGCTGACGTGCCCTCTCGGCGGTTCGGTTGACGATCAGCAGCTCCTTCGGTTTCTCCCGCAACAGTGGCTCCAGGACACCGCGAGCCGCGCCGCCGGCACCCAATAACAGCACGCGCAAGCCCTGCACTGCCCAGCCCAGGTTGGCGATCATGTCGCGAATCAGGCCGATGCCATCGGTGTTATCACCCTCGATGCTGCCATCGTCGCGCCGCGTCAGGGTATTCACTGCCCCGGCCCGCCGGGCGCAATCGCTGAGCCGGTCGGCGAAATCGAACGCATCCCGCTTGAAAGGCAAGGTCACGTTGAGACCGGCCCCACCTTCGTCAAAAAAATTGCGCGCGGCCAGGGCAAAGCCGTTCAACTCAACCAGCACGGCCCGGTACCGCATTTGCTGGGCGCACTGCACCGCAAACGCCGCATGTATCACCGGCGATTTGCTGTGCTTGATCGGATTGCCAAAGACGGCGTATTTATCGATACCACTCATGCTGCAGTCCCTGTTTATTCCGCTTCGCCAAGCCAGTCACGGTCCCGGAGGTAGTAATCGGTCAACTCGGCCTCGCGGGAGCCCGGCGCCGGCCGGTAATCATATTCCCAGCGCACGAGAGGCGGCAGCGACATCAGTATCGCCTCGGTGCGGCCATCAGATTGCAGGCCGAACAGGGTGCCACGGTCATACACCAGGTTGAATTCGACGTAACGCCCACGGCGATAGAGCTGGAACTGTCGCTCCGTTTCGCTGAAGGGCTGCTGCTTGCGCCGCTGCACGATGGGGCGATATGCCCTCAGATAGGAGTCCCCCACGGCGCGCATAAACGCAAAACAGGTGGCGAAATCCCATTCGTTGAGGTCGTCAAAGAAGAGCCC
>CAYTDW010000056.1:0-9735 GCA_964436585.1 uncultured Halioglobus sp.
ACGCGTCCGCGGCGACAACCGCATTCAGGCCGCGGCAGCCCAGCTCGTTTTCCGCCCAGTGAGCCGCGCCGAATTGCGCCGCGAGCAGGTGGGCACCCGGATCGTCAGACAACAGGGTAATTGCGGCAACTTCAGGGTGGGCGGCCAACACTGCCAGTACGTCTTCCAGCATCGCCTGCGCCAGGGCTCGCCGTTCCGACGGGGTCAACAACCCGGCCAGGCGAGTTTTTGCCCGGACCAGATCCTTCAGTGGTACCAGCGCCTGCACCAATGTCGTCAGTTCCCGCCCCACTGCAGGATAAAGCGCGCAAGGCCCTGCTTGTCGGCCCTGCTCTTCATAACAGTGCGGGTAACAGCCACGTCCACGCCCAACTCACGGATGTCAGCCGCGAGTATAGCGTCACTCTCGTCAATCACGAAGCAGTCCATCAGCCCCGGGTAGCGGCGGCAGTAGTGCCGCGCCACGTCCAGCGCGGAAACCCCCAGCCCCAGCTCGGACATCATCTTGGCGGCAGGCCCCTTGAGGGCCAGCCCCGCCACGATGGGTGACACGACGACCACCGGTGCCGGGTTGTCCCGCAGGGTCGGCCAGAGGCCCGGCAGCTGCAGGATGGGGTCGACACTGACGAAGGGATTTGACGGACACACAACCACCGCGCTGAACACCTTCTGCCGCAGCAGGCGCATCACCTCGCGGTTGGGGCGGGCGGCGGAGATGCCGTCAAAACTGAAGCCGGTCACCACCGGTTCGCACTGGTCGCGGACGAAATAATGCTGGAATGGCAGGTTGCCCCGATCCGTATGCACCACCGTGCGCACCGGGTCATCGCTCATGGGGTGAATCTGGCTGGCCACACCCAGACGGCTGGCCATGCCGGCGGTCAGCGCGCTGAGCCGAACGCCCGACTTGAGCTGGGCCGTGCGCCACAGGTGGGTGGCCAGGTCCCGGTCACCCAGCCTGAACCAGGCCTCGCCGCCGAGCTCTTCAAGTGCCGCCATGGCCTGCCAGGTTTCTCCCTCCAGGCCCCAGCCCAGTGACTCGTTGGCACGCCCGGAAAGTGTGTATAGCAGGGTATCGATATCCGGGCAGATATCCAGCCCGAGATGCCTGAAGTCGTCGCCGGTATTGGCCAGCACATGCAGCTCACCGGGCTCCAACGCGTCTGCCAGACCCAGGGCCAGCTTCGCCCCGCCGACGCCGCCGGACAGTGCCAACACCGCTCGCGGCACAGTCGCCATCAGCGAAACAGGTCCAGGGCCCGGTCGCGGAGCAGTCGCCCGGACCCTTCCTCAGAGGGCGCGAGCCCCGCTCCCCGCGCCAGTACGACCGGCAGCCCCTGGGTCGTCTGCCCCATCAGCAGCGAGGCCGCCGCCGCGAGCTCGTCCGCAACCGCGGGTTCCGTCACCTGGAGGATGTTGCCGAACATGTCCCGTTCGCCAATCTGGTTGCGCACCGGGTCCAGTCCGGCGGTGCCGATGGCGATACCGACGGTGCCATGGCGCCAGGCGCGGCCTGCGCTGTCGTTGATGATCACCTGGGGTGCGACCCCCGTGAGTGCAGCCAGCGCCGCGCGCAGCGCCCGCGCCGATGCATCCGGATCCCGCGGCAGCAGCAGGACCCGGGGATCCTCCAGGCTGTTGGCGATATTGGAGCGGTCGATGCCGGCGTTGGCGTGGACGTAACCGAGCTTGTGCTCAACGATAATCACCCCGGGACGCACGCGTATCACCTCGCGACTCTCGGCCAGCATCACCTCGACCTGGCGCGGGTCCTTGTGCGCCTGCTGCGCCAGGGCGATGGCCGCGGGACCCGGTTCGATATCGGCCAGCCGGATATAGCGCCCCTCGGCTTTGGAGACAATTTTCTGGGCAACGACCAGGACATCGCCGCCGAGCAGTTGCAGCCCGTTGTGTTGCAGTGAATCGGCTATCAGCTGGCCCAGTTCATCCCCCGGCTCGACCAGTGGAAAGCCCTCCAGGGCGATCAGCTCAAGCCGGCTGGCCATCAGCCATCGCCCAGGCCGGTGATCCTGATTCCGGCGTGGCAGCCGTACTGTTTGTTGATGGAAATCAGCACCGAGGTCAATGCCTCCGCGGCGGCGGCATTGTTGATCATACCGGCGTGAAACCCCCGCATGCCCGCCGCCTCCACCAGCTGGATGACCGCCTCCCGCGCCTCCTTTTTATTGCCGCTGACCAGCACGTCGCAATCGACACCCTTGCCCTCCTGCAGGTGGGCTGCGGCGACATTCTGGAAGGCGGAGACCACCGCGACCTCCTCCCCCAGCAGTTCCTGGGCGATCTGGCCGGCGCTGCCCTGGGGCGGCAACTGGACCCTGGCTACCCTCGGCGGAACCAGGGGCACGGTGACATCGATCAGTATCTTGCCCTGCAGGGCTCCCCGTACCGCTTCGAGGGTATCCACCTGGTGGCTGAACGGCACGGTCAGGGTGACGATGTCGGCAGCCATGGCGGCGTCGAGGTTGGCCATGGCCTGCACCGTAACCGACCCGACCCCGCGCTCGGCCATGACCTCGCGCAGGTCAGCGACCGCGGCCTGGGCCTTTTCAAGGGTGCGGGAGCCGATGATGACCTGATAACCCGCCTGCGCCCAGCGCCGGGCGAGGCCGGTGCCGAGGTCGCCGGTCCCGCCGAGGATGGCAAGTACCGGTAAATTTACTGGAGTCATGTGTTCGCGTCCTGTCAGGAGTGAGTGCAGTGGCCGGTGCGCGGCCCGGGAATGTGCAGCCTATATGAATTCGGTTAGGATGTGCGCGGCCGGGGCATGTTATTTAAATCACTGGCCAAGCACAAGTTAGGGCAACACAGCAGCCGAGGGGATCCACTATGAGCAACCCGCTGGATTTTGGGGGCAAGGTCGTGCTTGTAACCGGGGGCGGCAAGGGTATTGGCAGGGGCATCGCGGAAGTCTTTCTGGCCGCCGGCGCCCAGGTGGTTGTCTGTGGCCGCTCAGAGCCAGATACGCTGCCGTCCTGCGCCGGGCGGGAGGCGCTGTTCACCTGTTGCGATGTACGGGATTACGACCAGATCGAGGCCTGCGTGGAATTTATCAGGGCGCGCTGCGGGCGCCTCGACGTACTGGTAAACAACGCGGGCGGCGCACCCCACGCCGACGCCGCAACCGCCTCACCGCGTTTTTCAGAAGCCATCATCCGGCTCAACCTCATCGCCCCGCTGAATTTCAGCCAGGTGGCGAACAGACTCATGCAATCCCAGGCCGACGGCGGCAGCATCATCAATATCGCCAGTGTCAGCACCCTCAGACCTTCTCCTGGCACCGCGGCCTACGGTGCTGCCAAGGCGGGGCTGGTCAACCTCGGCAGCTCACTGGCGGTGGAATGGGCGCCCCGGGTGCGGGTGAACGCCGTGATTGCGGGCCTGACCCAAACGGAGCAATCAGGCCTTCACTACGGAGACGAAGCGGGCATCGCTGCGGTGGCCGCCACCATACCGCTGGGGCGCATGGGCCTGCCCGCCGATATCGGCAACGCCTGCCTGTTTCTTGCGTCGCCATTGGCTTCCTACGTCAGCGGGACCAGTTTTGCCGTGCACGGCGGCGGTGAAAAACCGGCTTTCCTCGGGGCTGCCAACCCCAGCCGCTGAGCACCGCTGCACCTGTTGTCAGCATGACGGCAGTGGCCGCGGCCCTGGTTGTCGCGGGTCGATATAGGGGTATACTGCAACCATAACGCGTCAGATCTGTGACCCTTGTCTCATTACCGCCCAACAAAAGACAGCCCGACCGTAGCCCAGCATGCGAAGACCCAATGCCTGAACCCGTAGCGCAGCAGTCCACGCTGTCCGCCAAACTCGACCTGGCAGACGGCACACGACTCGTGGGCGACCTGTCAGCCCTCCCTGACGGCGGCCTGCAGCTGGCCGCTTCCAGGGTACTGCGCAAATCCGCCTCCGGGCGGGAACCGGTGTTGCAGTCAGGTACCGGGGCGCAGCTGGTACTGGACGCGGATCCGGTTGCAGGCCCCCCTGCCGCCAGCGCGGTCACCCTGCAACAGGTCAAGGGTGACACTATCCGCCTGGCCTTTGCCGATGCTGGCGCAACGTCGGCAAAGGCCTTGCTCTCCCGCCTCAAGTCGACTTCCCCGGCCCCCGTTGCGACGGCAATACCACCCGCCCCCCCCTCCATCCTGGAGAGCTTCCAGGCCGACAGCCTCGGCCGGCTGGAAAAATTGCTTAAGCCGTTCCTGGTGGACCTCGCCAATTTCCTGTTCGACCTGTCGACTCAGGTGCGCCAGTCCAGCTCCGACCAGAATGTTTTCTACGACGCGACTATCGCGATCCGGCGCAACCTGGGGCCGCTGTCCGCGGATGTCGTGCGGCAGCTCAAAGCGCTTTACCTCGACCCCACGCCGGAACAGGAACAGGAGAAGCTGCAGCCAGCTGCCGCCGAGCAGGAGGGCGACCTCAACCTGGTGGATACCGCGGATTTCGAGAGCTCCCTGGCACTGGAGCGTATGGTCACCCAGGGCGAGGAACTCTACCGGGTACCGCTGGAGGCGCTGGTAATACGTTATGCAAGCCTGATCGACGCCGATCCCAACCGGGTCAGGCTGCCGATCCATATGCGGCCCCTCTGCCGCGCATTCCAACACACAGTAGCGGCGCAGCACTATCCGGCGCCGGTGCTGCTGAAGGTATTCGAGTACTTTACCCGCAGCTTCCTGCAGGAGCTCAAAGCTTACTACCACAGGCTCAACCAGGATCTCGCCAGTCAGGGCATTCGCCCCGGCCTGGAACAGGAAATCAGTGCCAAGGGCTCGCTGCTCAAGCGCAGGGCAGCGTCCCGACCGGTGATCCGAAAAGCGCCCGCGACGGCCCCTGCACAGGCGCCGGCTGCCGAACATGCCCCTGCCGGCGCCACTCTCGCGGAGATGGCCAGAGCGATTTCGGGCTCGCATCCGGCCTCGCAACCGGGCCTGCAGGGGCCGGCCAACAGCCAGCAGGCCAAGTACGACAATATCTACAAGTCGGTGATCGATGCGCTCAATTTCAGGCGATCCGCAGACGACGGGGCGCCTGCCACGGGGTATGACTTGCCCCCGGCCGGCGGTGCCTGGGACGGCGGCAGGCTTACCACCGGCGCCCCGGGGCGGCAGCAGCTGGCCAATGCCGGGGACATCGCCCGGGCGCTCGGCGCCCTGCAGCGGGACGCCGCGGTGCGAGCGGCCGTCGAAAAGGGCAACTCACTGCGCGAATACCTCGCCAATAACAAGCAGTCGCTGGGCGACCTGAAGGACACCAGCGGCCTCACCGAGGACAGCCTCAACCAGCTGGACCTGGTTGACAACCTGTTCGGCACCATCAAGTCCCAGCTGGATCTGAGCACTGAGTTGCGACCGGCGCTGGGAGACCTGCACATTCCCCTGGCGAAACTGGCATTGCTCGACCCGCACTTTTTCCTTGAACGCAACCACCCCGCCCGGATCACCCTGGACAAACTGGCACAACTGTCGACGTCGGCCAATTTCCCCAACAAGGCGCTGGAAGGGCGCATCGCGGAAATCGTCCACCAGATCGTCACCGACTACGACAGTGACATCGCGGTGTTCGACTCCGCACTGGAAAAAATCGACAAGCTGGTTGCCCAGCAGGAACGGGCCCTGTCGCGCAACGTTGAGCGGGTGGTGCGGATCCAGGAGGGGCAGGAGAAACTACAGAAGGCGCAACAGGCTGTCGAAAGGGTGATTTCAGCCAGGGTCAAAACTGCCCATGCGCCCAGGGTACTGGTCGACCTGGTGGACAACGGCCTGCGCGACCTGCTGGTCCTGACCCATATAAAGGAAGGACCCCACAGCAGGGCCTGGAAGGACCACCTGAAAAATCTGGAGCAGCTGCAGGTCTGGCTCAGCGCCCAGGACCAGCCGGGCGCGAACCAGGAGATGATAACCCAGCGCGGGCTGGAGGCCGGAACGCTGATCGACATGATCGAACAGCAGATCGCCTCGGGCCTGCCTACCAATGTTTCGCACCAGCGGGTGCTGGACGAATTGCGCGATATTGTCGGCGGCAATCGTGAAGTTGAGTTTACCGACTATTCCGCCATCGCGGCCGAGGCGCGGGTCGAGCCGGCACAGCTACGCGCAAAGATAGAAGACCTGCCGCGACTTCGCCGCTGGGTGATGCGCGTCGAGCAGATGCAAAAGGATACCTGGCTGACCTACCGGGACAAGGCTGGCCAGAAGGTGCGCATGCAACTGGCCTGGGTAAGCGCGGATCGGGATCGTTTCATCTTCGTCAACGAGCGTGGTCAGAAAGTTGCGGACATGAGCAATATCCAGCTCGCCCGGCAACTGAGCCGCGGTATGCAGCCCCCGGCACCTGCGGACAAGCTCCCGCTCGTCGACAGGAGCCTGTACCAGACCCTCGAACATGTGCAGAAAACTCTCAGCTTCGCCCGCAACCATGACTCCCTGACCAAGCTCATCAACCGGGCGACCTTCCTCGACCAGATGGGCCGGGCGCTGCGGCACGCCCAGCAAAAGGGGTCACAGCACGCCGTGCTCTACCTCAACATCGACCAGTTCAGCCTGGTCAACGAAGTGTACGACCGCATTCACGGCGACCAGGTGCTGCTTGAGTTCGCCAGGCTGCTGGCGCAGCTGCACGGCAAAAAGTCATCCACCGCACGGATAGAATCCGACAGTTTTGCGGTGCTGCTGCTGGACCGCACCCTGGAACAGGCGCAACAGGTCGCAGAGAAGATCCGCAAGGATATCGCTGCCAGCAGCGTGGACATCGAGGGGGAAAAAATCAGTTTCACCGTGTCCATCGGTGTGGTGCCGATCCGGGGGGACAGCCCGGAGGTAGGCCAGATCCTCAACAGTGCCCGCACGACGATGCACCATGCCAAGGAGCAGGGTCGCAACCGGGTGGTCCAATTCGAGGAGACCCGTGCGGCCGCCAGCACCTACACCCAGGACAAGTTACGCGCAAAACGCGACCTCGAGCAGGCGGTGGCGACCGATCGCTTCGTGCTGCAGGCACAACCGATCGTGCAGACGCGCATCAGCGGCGACATAGTGGAGCAGCTGCACTATGAATTGCTGTTGGGGCTGGCCAACAAGGACGGCAGCCTTGCCTCGCCGCAGGACTTCATTCTGTCGGCCGAGCGCTACGGCTTTATGACCCTGGTGGACCGCTGGGTGGTGCGCGAGGCGTTCAGCTGGATCAGCCAGTTGATGGATGCCCAGAAAGTGATCCCCAGCCTGTCCATCAACCTGTCCGGCACCAGCGTTACCGATGACAGCTTCATGGATTACCTGTTCGAACAGATCTCCGAGTACGGGGTGGGCACCAGCCGCATCTGTTTTGAAATCACTGAAACGGGCACCATTTCCAACCTGGTAAAGGCGGCGGATTTCGTGCGGGCGTTTCGCAATATCGGCTGCAAGTTCTCCATCGACGATTTCGGCACCGGGCTGGCCAGTCACAATTACCTGCGGGAGCTGCCAGTGGATTACGTCAAGATCGACGGCAGTTTTATCACCAACATACACAACAATCGCAATGACTATGCGATAGCGCGCTCCATCAACGATCTCGCCCATTTCCTCGGCCAGGAGACGATCGCCGAATCCGTGGAGAACGATGCGATCGTCGCCAAATTGCGGGAAATCGGCGTGGACTACCTGCAGGGCTGGGGTGTTGGCAGGCCCAAGATCCTGTCCGAAGTCGCCAAGGACCTGTCCTCCATAGAAAAGTAGCGGAGAAGCGCCGTGGCGCCGCCCCCGATAAACAAGGACTACGACCGCCTGGTGCAGGCCGTTTACCGGGGCGCCATGGAAACGACGCCCTGGCACAGCGCCCTGCCTGCGCTGCGGCAGGCCATAGACGCACAGGTAGTCTCCCTGGTGCTGCGCCCGCCCTCCACCGGGGATCGCGGCATTATCCTCAATTGCGTCCGGCCTGACCCGGCGAAACAGGCAGAAAAATCCCTGCTGGCGAACCCGCGGGATTGGGAAGTGACCGCCTACAGGGAACAGTTCTTTGCCCTGGATCCCTTCATCAACCTGCCACCTGATCGCATCATCACACTCGATGACCTGCTGGGTGATGACGAATTGATGGCCACTGATTATTACCGGCACTACCTGCAACCGATCGGCCTGTTTCGCATTCTGGGGGTCGATACCGGCGCGCGCGATGGCCTGCTGGCGCGATTGCGCTTCTCCCGCCGCCGCGACGAGACGCCCTTCAGCAGCAGGGACCGGGAAATGCTGGCGCTGATCACGCCGCACCTGCGCCAGGCGCTGGAAATTTACGCCCGGCTGAATCACATGGCCAGCGAACGTGACATATACGCCGGGGCTGTGGACCAGCTGTCGGTCGCCACGATTATCCTCGATGAAAAGGGCCGGGTGCTGAATACCAACGCGATGGCGACAGCGCTGCTGCGGGATGGGGATGGCGTGAGCCTGCGCGGCAGACATCTCCAGGTGGAGGGCCGCAGCGCCAATCGCGAGTTGCAGGCCGCGCTGGACAGTGTCATCAGGGCGCAGCAGGCGGGTGAGACCTCGGTGGTAAAAGCGCTGCGGGTGCCCCGCCCGGGCGGTCGTCCGGCCCTGGGGCTGGTCATCCGGCCGGTCCCGGTGTCGGAGTGGAGCGAGGGGCAGGCCGGCCCCTCGGCCGCAGTTTTCATCAGCGATCCCGATCAGCGCGAGTCCGCCTCCCAGCAAACCCTGGCGGAATTGTTCTCGCTGACGCCGGCAGAGGCCAGGGTGGCGATACTGCTGGCACGGGGCCTGAGCCTGTCCCAGGTCGCATCGACGCAGGCGATTTCACCGCACACTGCCAGGGCCCAGCTCAAATCCATCTTCGCCAAAACCGGCGTGTCGCGCCAGGCCGAGCTGGTGCGGATGATCATCGGCAGCGTGGCATCCCTGGGCTAGTGTACCTCGGGCCGAGGCTGCAGTCGGCTTGACCTAGGTCAACGCCTCCCGCCCAACATCTTGTTACCGTGCCCACTTGAACCTGCGGACACTCCAGGCAATGACAAGCATTCTTCCCTCGATGGCGGCCAACCGCGAGATTTCCCCCGGGCAGCAGGCGGATCTGGAGCTGGCGGCCAGGTACGCCTGCGAGGGGCCGCGTTATACCTCGTACCCCACGGCGCCCCAGTTCCGCCAGGACTTCCCGGTGGACCAGTACCTGGCCTGGCAGCAGCGGGAAGGCGATCACCGGCGTGCGCCCTTGTCCCTTTACCTGCACCTGCCGTTCTGCAGGGACATCTGCTACTACTGCGGCTGCAACAAAATAGTAACGCGCAAGAAAGGCGTGGCCAGGCGGTATCTCGATCACCTGCAACGGGAAATAGAGCAGCAGTCCCGGTTGGTGGGAGGACAGCGCCCGATCACGCAGATGCACTGGGGCGGCGGCACGCCCACCTATCTGGACAATGCCCAGATCACCGAGCTGATGCATATGCTCGCCAGTCACTTCCGCCTGCTGGATAAAGACTATCGCGAGTACTCTATCGAAATAGACCCGCGCACGATCGACCTCGGCACGATAGCGCTGCTCAAGGGTATCGGCTTCAATCGCATCAGCCTGGGTATCCAGGATTTCGATCCGCTGGTGCAACAGGCTGTCAACCGGGTGCAGCCCTACGAGATGGTAGCGCCCCTGGTGGACAAAATCCGCTCCCATCACTTCCGCTCGCTGAGCTTCGACCTGATCTACGGCCTGCCAAACCAGGAC
>CAYTDW010000057.1:0-9734 GCA_964436585.1 uncultured Halioglobus sp.
GGCAGTTGGCGCGCATTGCGGGTGCCCGCGTGATCGGCATCGCCGGCGGACAGGACAAGTGCGAGTGGTTGCGGTCGGAGCTCGGTTTTGACGCCGCCATCGACTACAAGTCGGAGGACGTGGCCGCTCGCCTGGGCGCGCTCTGCCCCGGTGGGCTGAATGTCTTTTTCGATAATGTCGGCGGCGAGATTCTGGACATCGCGCTGGCAAACCTGGCCGATCGGGCGCGCGTGGTGCTCTGCGGCGGTATTTCCCGCTATAACACCCGCGGCCCCATTGCCGGGCCGGCCAATTATTTCAATCTCATCTATCGCCGGGCGCGCATGGAGGGCTTCATCGTGCTCGATTACCAGGCGCGGTTCCCCGAGGCGACAGCGGCCCTGGCAGGTTACCTGGCCTCGGGAGAGTTGCGACATCGTGAGACGGTGCTGCAGGGCTTCGCGCAGCTGCCGCAGGCGCTGATGAATCTGTTCGCGGGCGGCAATGTAGGAAAGCAGCTGGTAGCCGTCGACATCCAGCACACTTGAGGGGCGTGAAATGAAAGCAGCAGTATTCAAGGGCGCGGGCCTGCCGATGCAGATCGAGGAGATCGCCGACCCCACGCCGGGGGAGCGGCAGCTGGTAGTGCAGGTGGCCTATTGCGGCATCTGCGGTACCGATCTGCACTCTACCCGGGAGGGGCCGGCCATGCTGCCCTGCAACTCGGTCCTCGGGCATGAATTTGTCGGCGAGGTGGTGGCACTGGGCGGGGGCCTGCAGGGCAGTTGGCAGCGGGGCGACCGGGTCTGCGCGCTGCCCTTTATCAGCTGCGGCCACTGCCCGGCCTGCACCTCCGGCAGGCCATTTGAATGCAACACCCTGTCCTGTATTGGCCTGGATGCTCCCGGTGGGTTTGCGCAGTATGTCACCACCGCCGAGTGCAATACCCTGAAGTTGCCTGACGCCCTGGGTACCCGGGCGGCGGCCCTGGTCGAACCCCTCGCGGTGGGTCTGCACGCAGTGCGCGCCAGCGGCCTGCGCGCCGGGCAGCGGGTATTTATCACCGGGGCCGGGCCTATCGGCCTGGCGGTGGCATTGTGGGCGCGTTTCATCGGTGCCAGTGATATCGTGGTCAGCGAGCCCGCCGTCCAGCGGCGCGATCTCGCCCTGTCCATGGGTGCCACCGCAGTGCTGCAGCCAGGCGCCGACCTGGCGCAGCAGTATGCCGACATTGCCGGCGGCCCACCCGAGGTTCTGTTCGAGTGCGTCGGCGCCCCAGGCCTTATCCAGCAGTTTATCGACATCGCGCCGCGCCGGGGTGTGCTGGTACCTGTGGGCGTGTGCGAACAACCGGATACCATCTTGCCGTTCCCGGCACTGATCAAAGAGCTTTCCATCCGCTTCGCCATCGCCTATACCCGCGCCGATTACGAGACGGTCATTGCCATGCTGGCACAGGGGCGGATCAGTGCAGCGCCGATGGTGACATCGGTGGTATCGCTGGACGAGATGCCGGCTGCTTTCGAGGCACTGCGCTCCCCTTCCGACCAGTGCAAGGTGCTGACGCGACTGCACTGAGGCCGCTGGTGACGCTTGCCGGGAGAGACGACAACAATGACTGCGGAGGTCAGGCTGTGAGCGGTTGGAATATTGGTGAGGCGATCTACCGGTTCGGTGACAGCCCGGTTGCGGATCAGCCTGCGTTGATCCATGGCGACCTGGTGATTTCCTTCCGGGAGTTGCGCCGGCGGGCCTGTGGTATCGCCTCCTGGCTCAAGTCCCTCGACCTGCCCGCGGGCGCCCACGTCGGTCATTACCTGCGCAACTCCAATGCGTATATGGAAGCCTTCACCGCCACTGCCCTGGCTGGCCTGGCCCATGTGAACGTGAACTACCGCTACCTCGACGAGGAGCTGATCGGGCTCTGCAACAGCCTGGATATCCGCGTGCTGGTGTACGCTGCCGAATTTGCCGACCGGGTGGCCGCGATCCGGGATAGCCTGAAGCCGACTGTCGCTTTTATCGAAGTGTGCGCTGCTCCCCCGGCCGACTTCGCTGTAGCCCTGGACTCGCTGTACGACCTGGGAGCTGCGAATTTCCGGCCCACGACCAGTGGTGACGACCTGATCATTATCGCTACCGGTGGTACCACGGGGCTGCCCAAGGGTACCCAGTGGCGGCATGAGGACCTGTGGCACAAGCTGGGCATTGCCACGCGCTACCGCCTCGCCTCGACGGAACGTCCGCAGCACCCCGCGACTCTGGCGGAGCACGTCGCAAATGTGGTCTCGACGTCTCCCGCCGCGCCGTTTCTCTCGCTGTCTCCACTGATGCATGGGGCGGGCCTGATGATGGCCCTCATGATGATTGCACAGGGCACGGCGGTGGTCACGCTGCCCGGCATACGTTTCGACCCTGATGCCGCCCTCAGCGCCATCAGGAAACACGGTGTGGGATGGGTAGTGTTGGTGGGAGATGCCTTCGCCGCGCCCCTGCTGGAGGCGCTGGAGCGCCGGGCCGATGAGGGGCTCATCGCCGGCCTGCAGACCCTCGTCTCTTCCGGCGCATCACTGGGTGCCGATACCCGCGCCGGTCTCCTGCGCCACAATCCCGCACTGCTCCTGCTCGACACCCTGGGCTCTTCCGAGTCTTCCGGTTACGCCCTGGCGACCGCCGAGGCGGGCGTGTTCACCCCGCTGCCCGGCGTGCGGATACTGGATGACGAACTGCGCGACGTGGTACCCGGCAGTGAGACGATCGGCATGGTTTACTGGGGTGGCCACCAGCCGGTGGGTTACTACAAAGCGCCGGCCAAATCCGCCGAGACCTTCGTGACCATTGGCGGGCAGCGCTATGTGATGACGGGTGATCGCTGCACCCTGCGCGCGGACGGCAACCTGGTATTGCTCGGGCGCGACAGCACGGTGGTCAATACCGGCGGGGAGAAAGTCTATACCGTGGAGGTTGAGCGGGTGCTGGTGGATTATCCTGCGATCAGCGATGCCCTGGTGATAGGCCTGCCGCACCCGCGCTTCGGCCAGATGGTGGTGGCGGTGGTGGAAGGCCCCGGGCTGACCCGCGACAATCTGGACAGCGTCGCCGTGCAGGCCCATGCCGCGCGCCACCTGGCGGATTTCAAGGTACCAAAGAAAGTTTTCGCGATCGAATCGCTGCAGCGGGCGCCCAACGGCAAGCCCGATTACGCCTTCGTCACGCAGTTTGCCAGGGCCTGCCTCGAATCCTGAGGCTCGCCCCGATACCGTTCACTTACAGGAGTACTCTATGAACAGATTTGATCAGGCCTGCGTTGTAGTCACGGGTGGGGCGAGCGGTATCGGTGAGGCCACGGTCCGCGCCATCGTCGCTGAAGGCGGTCGCGTGCTGGTCGCTGATTTGCAGGAGGACAGGGGCAGGGCGCTGGTGGCGGAACTTGGCGCCGCCACCTGGTTCCACCCGACCAATGTCACCCGGGAGGAGGACATTGTCGCCGCCATCGCCGCCGCGCAGCAGCAGTTCGGGCCACTCACCGGCATGGTCAATAACGCCGGTATCGTCGGTGCCATCGGTTCGATCATGGAGACCAGCGCGGAGGCCTTCGACCACACCATGGCCATACTGTCCCGCGCGGTGTTCCTGGGTATCAAGCACGCTGCCCGCGCCATGCGGCCGCAGCGCAGGGGCGCCATTGTATCCCTGGCCAGTACGGCCGGTGTGGTCGGTGGCCTGGGGCCGCATGTGTATACCATGGCCAAGCACGGCGTTGTCGGAATTACCAAGTCGGCGGCCTGCGAGCTGTCCGCCCTGGGCATTCGCGTCAATGCGGTGGCGCCCGGCAGTACGGTGACCCCCATGACCAGCGCGCTCATCGATGACGAACCGGAGGCCGCCACCAGGGCGATAACGGAGGCCATCGCGCAGGTATCGCCCCTGGGGTTTGCCGCTATGCCCGGCGATATAGCCAATGCCATCCTGTTCGCCCTGAGCGATGACTCCCGCTATATGACCGGCCACACCCTGGTGATCGATGCGGGCCAGACGACCGGGGGCCAGGCACCGGCGTTTTTTTCCGAGGAAGCGGCTATCCTGCTGCACGCGGGGCAGCGTGCCCTCGCGCCTTGAACTCGGGTGGTGAAGAGTGAATCAGCTTCAATTTCGTAAGGTCGCCCGTCGCGGCGACATCGCGGTGGGAAAAACGCTGCGGGTAGAGGTCGATGGCCGTGAAATCCTGTTGTGCCACACCGCCGATGGTCTATTCGCCATAGACAATCTCTGCACCCACGCGGCAGAGCGCCTGTGCGGGGGTAAACTCAAGGGGCATCGCATCCACTGCCCCCTGCACGGCGCCGCCTTCGATGTGCGCGACGGCAGGGCCCTGAGCCGGCCCGCAACGGTGGCTCTGCAAACCTTTCCTGTGGAAATCCAGGGGGAGGACGTCCTGCTCGCCTGGACGGATTGAGTGCAAACCGCCCTGGCGCAGGCGGCAGCGCCTTCGCGCGCCGCAGCGCTCGATCGCTTGCGTTACTGCGTGTGCTGCTGCCCCAGCAGATCTTGCAACTGCCGGTGCATATTCTGCACACCCGGTTCATTGCGTCCCACCAGCACCTTGCGCTCGATGCCGGCGTTCAGGCCCCGGTGGATCTTGTCGACCAGTGAATAGTCCTCCGCGACCGCCACGTCGTTGATCATCTGGAAGTATTCCTCGTAGTGCTTGCGCTCGGCCTCATCCCCGGGTTCATGGGGAAGAAACATGCTGTGATACACCACCGAGCGATCGGGGCTGATGGGGTAGACACGCCAGGTCTGGAAATGATCCTCGACGATGAAGATGACGGTATTGGGGAAGATGAAGTTGACGAAGGAGCTATATTTCCGCGGTTGCCACTGCTCCTCGGGGATTGCCTTGAGATCGTTGATCGCCAGCACTGCGGAACCCATTGAATGGTTGCGACCGTACTGGTGGTAAGTCCCGAGGTTGCTGTAGGCCATGGTCGCGATGGTTTGCGGATGCAGGAACTCGAAATGATAGTACTCATGGAAAGTATCCATGTTGAGTTTCCAGCTGAAGTTGGTGAATACCTGCTTGGCGCCGAGATAGTAGTGGTCCTTGAAGCCGAAGCCTGAAATGCGCTCGCCGATACCGCCCATGACCTCGTCGATATCGAAGCGCCGGTCGGGGTTTGGCATCACGAAAATCATGCCGTCCTTCTCCTCGACCTGCAGCGGTTTCAGGCCCAGGGTGGTGCGGTCTATTGAGTCGAACCCCTCCTTGCCAAACGGTACAGCCACCAGAGCGCCATCCAGGTCATAACTCCAGCCGTGATAGGGGCAGGAGAACAGGCGGCCTTTGCGGGCCTTGCCCGAGGCGCTCTCGTTGAGCGGAGCACCGCGGTGGGAGCAGATATTGACAAAGGCGCGCAGCGCGCCGTCGCTGTGGCGAACGATCAGGATGGGTATCCCGGTATCGTCAAAGGCGAAGTAGTCGCCGGCCTCGGGGATCATGCAACTGGGCCCGACGAACTGGGGATAATTGCGGAACAGCTCGGTCTTTTCCCGTTGGAACTGCTGCGGGTCGTAATACTCCCTGACGTGAATTTCCATAACGCTGTCGGCCAGCGCAGTGGTATTGCGATCGACCAGGTCCATCAGGACCTTGAGTTCCTCAATTTGCTGTTGTCGCTGCATGGGCGGTCTTCCTTCGGTGGTGGTGGGGGGGATTACACAGCTACAGCCCCAGCACCATTTTCGCGATGATATTGCGCTGCACCTCCTGGGAGCCGCCAAAAATAGATGCGGCGCGGTTATTCAGGTAGCGCGGCACCACGGAGCTGATGAAATCGGGGCGATTGGGGCTGCCATCCTGGACCGGGTTCATGGGGAAGCCGCGGTAGCCAAGGACGTCGGCTGACAGTTCGTTGATCTCCTGCTCCAGCCGGGTGCTGTTGAGTTTGAGGATGGAGGACTCCGGCCCGGGATTGCCGCCACCGCTGACTGCGGACAGGATGCGCAATTCGGTTATCTCCAGCGCTTTCAGGTCGATTTCGATGCGGGCGATCCGGCGGGCGATCTCACCGCTGCCGTCGAAGCCGGCGATCTCCTGGCGAGCGCTGCTGACTAACTCGCACAGGCGCTGCAGCTCGTGCTGGATACGCGGGGCGCTGAAGCCGCCGCCGCGCTCGAATTCCAGCAGGTACTTGGCGTAGTGCCAGCCCTTGTTTTCCTCGCCGATACGATTGCTCCTGGGCACCCGGACATTGTCGAAGAACACCTGGTTGACCTCGTGGTCACCGGCCATGGTCAGGATGGGCGTCACGCTGACACCGGGGGTGTCCAGGGCTACCAGCAGGAAGCTGATGCCCTGCTGGGGCCTCTCGCCGCTGGCAGTGCGGACCAGGCAGAAAATGTGGTCGGCCAGGTGCGCGTGAGTGGTCCAGATCTTGGAACCGTTGAGGATATAGTCATTGCCATCCGACTCGGCCTTGAGTTTAAGGCTGGCGAGGTCAGAGCCGGCCCCGGGTTCGGAATAACCCTGGCACCAGTAGTGTTCACCGGAGAGAATCTTCGGCAGGTACTCGCGCTTTTGCTCCTCGGTACCAAAGGCCATGATCACCGGGGCCAGCATCAACAGGCCCAGCGGTATCAACATGGGCGCGCCCGCCAGGTAGCACTCCTTGCTGAAAATGTACTTCTGCGCGGGGCTCCAATCGGTGCCGCCATGTTCCAGCGGCCACTGGGGTACTGCCCAGCCCTTGTCCACGAGGATGGCCTGCCACTGCAGGGCGATATCTTTTTCGACAAAAACGCTGCTGTTGTTCGCCGTCGCCTCGACGATATGCGGCGGCAGGTTTGCGGCGAGAAACTGCCTGACTTCCTGCTGGAATTCCAGTTCTTGTGGGGTGAATGCGAGGTCCATGCGCGTTGGTCCGAAAAGTCAGCGGTCTGGCTGCATGGCCCAGTGGATGCCGCGCCGCAGCAGTTCGTAGAACTCGGGAGTCCTCCAGGCGCCTGCTTCAGGTACCGGGTACTCCTCTATCAGGGGCTGCATGTCGTACTTGCCGCGGCAGTGGCCAAGGGTGAGGTACAGCACGCTACCCTTGCCGTAGGGATGCAGGTAGAGCACAGGCTGGACGTCGCTGTCCTTCACCCAGTCCGTGCGTACGAAATTTGCCACCGGTTCGGACCAGTGGGTGTGGAGCAGAGTCCGGTATTCACCGTGAAATTTGCTCAGGTAGAGCTCATCATCCACCCGGAAGGCCGGGATGCCCTGTACCAGCGGGTGCTCCGGTTCGGTCGCCAGCACCTCGTATTCGTGAATGGGTGGGTGGGAGACAAACTGGCTTCCCAGGATTTCCATGAAGGGCAGGTTGTGCTCGGGGCAGTCCACCCGGAAATTCCCCTCGGCGTCCGGCGCCAGGAACTCCAGTATCGAGTTGGTGCCGTGCAGGGCGAACCATTTCCCGCCGCCGTGCATGTACTCCTGCAGTCGCCGGGTCTGCGCAGCATCGGGCACCACATCGCAGGTGTAGGTAATCAGGAAATCGGCGGCACAGATCGTGTCGATGTCGCCGTAATCTTCCCCCACGCGGACCTTGATCTGCGGTTGCTCCGCCAGCAGCTTGAGCAGCTCCAGCCGGGCGTGGTCGATGTTGTGGTACTTGCCGCCGGCGACGAGGTACACATCGATGCGATCACTCTTGCCCATGCTGACGTGCCGCCGCGATTCTAGAGCTGCACCCGCTTGGTAAAACCGCCATCGGCCACCAGGTTTACCCCGGTGATGAGGCTGGCGGCGGGGCTGGCCAGGAATACCACCGCGTTGGCCACTTCCTCCGCTGAGCCAAGGTGTCCCTGGGGAATCTGGGCGAGGGTGCTGTCGTAAAGTGCGGGCAGGTGGGTCTTGATCATGTCCCAGGAGCCGCCCTTGATGAACACAGGGCCCGGTGACACACAATTGACACGGATGCCCTCGGGTGCCAGTGCCTGGCTCAACTGTTTGGCGTAGACCACCAGCGCGCCTTTCATGGCGTTCATGGGTTGCGGGGCTACGAAGGTTTCGACGGCCGCGGTGCTGGAAATGGCCACCACAGAGGCGCTGGTCGATTTTTTCAGGAAGGGCAGCGCAGCCTCGATGCCGCGGACGGCCCCCATCACGTCGATATTGAAGTTGTTCTGCCAGCCCGCCTCGGTCATGTCGCCGCCGCCGGCGCTGACGTTGGGCACGAAAATGTCCAACCCCCCGAGTTCAGTGGCGGCGCTGGAAATCCAGTCCTGGTAGGCTGTCTTGTCGCCCACATCCACGACGGAGCCAATGACCCTGACGCCCTTCGCGCCCAGCTCGCTGATGGCGCTGTCCACCTCGGCCTGGTGGCGGGAACAAATGGCCAGGTCCACACCCTCAGCGGCCAGCAGGTTGGCGATGGCCCGGCCGATACCGCGGGTGGATCCTGTAATAATCGCTTTTTTTCCAGATAGTCCCAGATCCATGCTCATCTCCTCAGGGTGGGGCGTCAGCCTGTGTTTTATTCGCGGGAAAGCCGGGCAGAAAGGGCTCGCCACATCAGTTGGGCAACTTAGCAAACCCCCCCCAAAAAAACAATCAGTTTTGACTGTTTATTTTCTCGCCGCTAGCGGTAGTAGTCGACGCCCACCAGTTCGGCCATGCGCTCGGCGAAGGCGTCGCCCGGCAGGCAATTGATCTCTATCCATTCGTCATCGGAAACCTTGTTACGGGCTGCGATGGTCTCCACGGCATCAAATCCCACCGGATAGCGAAAGTGCGGCTTGTCAGACTCGATGGCATCGGCGATGGCTACGGCCACGTCCGCCGGCATGGCCGGCCGGGTAAAGCCGAATTCAAAAAACTTCATCAGGCGCTGCAGCGATTTCGCATAGGGGTAATCACTGGCCGGGAGTTCGCCGCCCTTGCCCCAGATCGGGGTGACCACTACCCCGGGCTGGATGACCGCGACCTTCACGTTGAATTCGGCCATCTCGAAGGCCAGTGCCTCGCTCATGCCCTCCATCGCCCACTTGGAGGCGGAGTAGTGGGCGTGGCACCCCATGACCACCCGTCCCGCCAGGGAGCCCACGTTGACTATGCGGCCCGAGCGCTGTTTGCGCATGATGGGCGTGACGGCGCGCAATACGCTCACGGTGCCGAAATAGTTGGTCTCGAAGATCTCACGCACCACCTCCAGCGGCGTTTCCTCCACTGCCTGCCCGGCGCCGATACCGGCGTTGTTCACCAGCGCGTCAATACGACCGCTGCGCTGCATGATCTGTGCCACAGCGGCTTCGATGGAGGCGGGGTCCACCAGGTCGAGTTTGATGATCTCGGCGGGGAGCGTTTCGGCGGCAATTTTAGCGCGCAGTTCATCGGCGGTAGCAGGGTTGCGCACGGCGGCATAGACCTGGTGGCCCTTGCGCGCCATGTGCAGGGCCGCCTCCTGGCCGATGCCTGTGCTGCTGCCGGTGACGAGTATGACTGCCATTGGTTTTCTCCTGGCTGTTGTGGTTGAAAGTGGCGGCTGTTGCTTACTGGTTGCCGACGGCCTGATCCTGTCGGTTCTTGTAGTCTATTCGGTACTCACAGGTGACGCAGCGTCGCATGCCGCTGCGCATACTGGCGTTCTGGGCCTGCAGCGTCTGCAATTCCCGCTTCAGTTGGCGGATCTGCTGCGCCTGTCGCAGCAGGTGTTTGTGTGGGGCAAATATTCCCAACAACTTGAGCACCGAAGATTACTGTGGAAACTAACCGG
>CAYTDW010000058.1:0-4022 GCA_964436585.1 uncultured Halioglobus sp.
CGCCCTCGACCATTTGCTCCATGTCGGTGGACAGTTCTGCGTCGGCCACGATGTAGATGGCCTTTTGGCCGGAACCCCAATTGACGGAGTTGCCCGCGTTTGAGCTGGTGGTGATGGTGTCGCGGCTCAGTGTGTTGTCGCCGCTCCACGTCCCCTGTCCGGTTTCGTAGTCGGTGCCGTTTGCAATGTCCGCATACTTGGCATAGTAGGCATAGCGCGTGCCGTTCACGAGCACGCCATTCATCGGGCCATGCTGGTCGAGCGTGCCGGTAATCAGGTAGTCATCGAGCCCTGTTATGGTCGTGACGCCTGCCGCATTGTTTTGGTATTCCATGATCGCGCCCTGTATCGTGTTTTATGGCAGTGATTTACTTCGGCGCTTTCGGTTCCTTCGGCGCTTTCGGTTCCTTCGCTTCCTTGCCTTGCTCTACCCAACCGTTCGCCGCCGCATACTCGCGGTTGGCCTCGTTGTCAGAGACGGTCAAGGGGTTGCCGCTGGGGCGGATGTAGGTGATTGTTGACATGGCCTTTTCGCTCCGATTTATAGAAAAAAGGCGGCGCGGATCGCTCCGACACCGCCCATTGCTTACTCCACTAACTACGAGCCAAATCCCTGGCCAGCCATGAAGGGATTGATGGCTCCGAACGCAGGCAACAGGTCAAAACGGACCTTTTGCGTGTTCGCGTCACCGTCCGCGTAGCGGCTGACACGCACCGAGAAGCCCTGCTCGCTTTTCCACACGGTGTCCGTGCTGAACAGCTTCGGCAGCGCGATTGTGGTCAGGCTGAACGCATCGGGGTGGTAGAACAGCGCGGGCTGCACGACTGCGGCAGAGGAACCCAGCACGGTGATCACGTCGCTGGTGGCCAGCGCACTGTTGATGGTGTTGTAGGCGCCGTTCGCCTCGTAGATGCCAGCACCGACAACGGTCACGTTGCCCTCGCCAGAGGCGCCGAGCGTGATGCCTTCGGCAACCGTGGCGCGGAACTTGATCTGCGCGCCGGTCTCGTCAAAGATGGCTTGACGCGAGCCTTGGCTGATGTAGTAACGCCCGGTGACTTCCAGGATGTCGCCCGCAACCAGCGTAGCGCCGTTGGAGAAGCCAGTGACGGCCCACACCTGCTTCATGCTGTCCTTCGCGCCGACATAGGTCAGCGTTGGGGCGCCAGTCAGCGTACCCGCACGGTCGGCACTGGTGCCGTTGGTGCGCGAGGGCAGGCAGTTGGACATGGAGACGCGCATACCGGCAAAGTTCTTGCTTATCAGCGCTTTTTCCCACGCGGTTTCAACCAGATTGCCGTTAGCCGGTGACAGTCCATTCTGCACACCCGCCAGCGCTTGCTGGACGTATGGGCCGCAGACGTAGTGCCAGTCGGAGTCAGTCGGCACGCCCATTGCAATCATCAAGCTGGAAGCCTTCGCCACGTCTGACCATGCATCGATCGCCGTGCCGGGAACGCCCACGGACAGCGCCGAGTTCTTGGCCATGAAAGCCCCAAGGTTCAGCTCCAGCGTGGTGACCATTTCCCGCGCCATCGGCGCCAGAATCTTGTCAAGCTGGTTCAGTTCCAGCGCTTCCTGGATGTTCGTCCACTCAGCTGCCACGGTGATGTAGTTCTGCACCGTCGCGGTTGCCTTGCCGCTGATGATGTCGGACTTTGTGGACAGTGAAATATCACCGCCCGAGGTTTCGATGGTCTTGTACTTGTGCGGACGTTTGATGTCCACACTGGACCCGGCAGAGTCGTCGAACTTGCCCTCGAACGTCTGCGTATCGACAGTGTTGGCCAGCACGGTATTCGCCATGAAGTGCTCGGAGAACACCTTCATCAGCTTGCGCGACCAGTTGGAATTCAGATTGTTTGACACGGTGTGCCTCCCATAAATCGGTTTGTGGTTTCTTGGTCTCTGCGCCGTTGCAGAACAAAACCGGCAAGCACGGACAAACCGTTATGAAAGGCCGGGATTTCTCCCGTAGCCCGAGGATAAACACAGGCTGGAAAGTTGTGTCAACAGGGCAAAAGCGAAAAATTACAGGCAACAAAAAAGGGCCTTGCGGCCCTTGGGGTAATGCGTTGAGCGGGACTAGCTGTAGGTGCTCCCCGCCACACCCCGGTCCTTCTCGGGAATGCCGGAGCCCTTCAACGTGGGCACAGGTGCCGGGGGCGGGTCCACCTTCTTGCGCATCTTGGGCTTCACTTCGCGTTCAATGTACGCGGCGGCCTGTAGCGGGGACATGCTGGCGACTTGCTCCAGTTCGAGCGGATGGTCGGCCAGATAGACCGTGATAGCGGGGCCGTGATCATCCGCGAGGATGTGCGTCACCAGATCGTTGTGTATGCCGAACTGCGCCACGGACGCGCCAGCCTGCGCAAGGCGGTCCTGCGTAATGCCCAGCTTGGCGGCCTGCTGCGTGTAGGTCGCGACCGACTCCTGCAACGCCGCCTGCTCGCGCTGGGCTTTCTGCTGCTGGGCAACCTGGTCCTGCTGGCGTAGCTGTTCCTGATGGAAATCAACGCGGGCATTGTGCGCAATGATCGCCTCGCGCTGCTGCACCAACTGTTCATAGTTGTCGTCATACTGGTTGGGAATCGGCGGGACATTCTTCTTGACCGGGGCGTTGAACTGCGCGAGCTGGCGCTGCGCTTCTTCGGCCCTCCGCTCGGCTTCCTCGGCCCGGCGCTCAGCCTCGCGCGCCTTGGCGGTTTTCTTGCCAATGGCCTGATCGAATACCGCCTGCTGTTCCGGCGTGAACTCGACCTTATTTTCCGCTGTCGCTTTCGGTTCCTTCTCGGGCTCCGGCGTCGCTTCCTGCTCAGGATCCGCAGGTTCCGCGACTTCCGTCAGCGGCGGATCGCCGGGCGTATTCACTTCCTCGAAAGGATCGGGTAACGGTTCTGCCTCACTATTCATTTTTGCCATGCTTCACTCCTGCCGGCCAAACGCGGGCCGTTCGCTTTGCCCTTAGAATGGGCTTGTTAGTTGTATGCCTGCATTGGTCAGTGCGCCGGCAATGGCAGCGCCTTGTCGCGAGTATGGCGCGAGAGCATCGTTCACCGTCTGCCCGTACTGGTACGCGGTCACATCGCTGGGCTGCCGTGCGATCTGTGCGCCATGCTGTAGCGCCTGCGGGAGACTGCCGCCTGCTGCCAGCGTGCCTGCCACGCCCGCCAATCCCATGTAGCCCTGCAGCGGCTTGTCGAGCGCTGCAAACGCCCCATTGGCTATGTCGTTCATAAAGCCGAATACTTCGGCGCGCATCTGCCGCCAGTAATCGCGCTTGGATGCGCGGCGGGATTGGAAGTTGTTGAGGGCGGCGGCGGCTGTGGCGGCTGCCGCAGTGGCCGCGAGAGCTTCGGGAGAGGCATTGCCGCGCTCAACGATGCTAATTGGCTTGTCGTCAAACATGACGTAGTTGAACGTGGGCTCTGCTGTGTCGCCCCTGCTCATCTGGTCGCGGTAGCGGATGCCGGGGATGCCCATATCAAGCAATTTTTGCGAAACTTCCTTTTCGCTAAGGCCAGATTGCCGCAGCACGGCGATTAGTTCGTCACCATTTATACGTGACGCATCTATCGGGATGTCCGCTCTGGGTATTTTCCCGATCCTTCCCGGATGCAATTCGTTCAACCTGACTCGCTGCGCCTCGGCGGCAGCAATCCAGCTCTGCACTTCCGGCAGCGCTAAAATCGCATCGCGGAATCTTGGACTCTGCTCACTCAGCGGCCTATCCCAATCCAGCAGCGTGTCGGGGTCTACGTCGATGTGGGCGCGGTAGAGGGCGCCACGCCCTGCGTTTAGACCGTCAGATAAGTAATTTATAATCTCATCGCTGGCTGCGTTGCGCTTTTCAAAAAACTGGAAATCTGATTGCGCCGCCTCAACCAGATTGCGTGATTCCGGCGTTAACTCAGCGCCGCTTTTAAGCGCATCAATAGTTTCTTTATAAATGCGCTGTTCTGCTTCGCTTAAAATCTGTAGCCTGCGCTTGTAATCTTCGGACACTATAGGGTTGTCTGCA
>CAYTDW010000058.1:4122-9607 GCA_964436585.1 uncultured Halioglobus sp.
TCCGCGATAACTTTAGCCTTCGCCACCCGCCGCCCCCTTCGCCTTCTCAGCGAGCGCATGGACGCCGCTGGTTTTCATGTCGTTGTCAATGTCGATTGCCTCAGCCTCGGCCAGCAGCTTGGCAGCCTGCGCCCCCTTGCCCTTGATTTCAGCCATTGCCTTGGCGCGCTCGATGTCGGTCTTGTAGCGGTCGGTTTCGGCCTCGAACGCCTTGATTTGCAGCTCTTTCTCTTTCTGCTGAATAGCCGCCTGCGCTTCCATCTGTTTGGTCTGCGCGGCCACCATATCCGCGTTGGCTTTCGCTTGCTCCGCCATCGCGAGCACCATGTTCGGGTCCGGCTGCTGCTGGCCCTGCATGCCCTGCACCATCGCTTTTTCTTCGTCGGTGAGCTGGTCTGGTGGTATGACCCCTTGCATCACCAGTTGCAAGCGCTTGCGCTCCGCAAGCTGATCCATACCGGGCGACGGGATGTTTTTCAGCAGGATGTCGCCGCCCATCTGGATCACGGACGGGTCAATAGCGCCCACTTCCGTCAGCGCCGTGACCGTCTGCGACTGCCGGTTGCTGAACGCAGGGCCGGCCTCGCAGGTCACATCGTAAATGCCCACGGACAGATCATTGAGCACTACAGGCTTGCCGGTCTGGCGGTCCACACCCTGCACGCCGATCACCGCAAAGTCCTGTGAGCCATCCTCAGACAGCAAGCGCACCTGTCGCGCCGGGAGGTATACGCGGGGGATAGCATCCACCAGAATGCGCCCGGTGTGGCGCTGGGCGATGGTGCGGGCTTCGATGTACTTGTTGTTCCCCCAGTCGCCACGGTCCTGCAGCGCCTCGATGGCCTTGCCGGATTGCAAGCCGGGGTTCTCGCCCATGTTGGCCGCAAACATGCCCGCAGACACGCCTACCAGCGCTTGCATGGCCTCGGAAATACGGGCTAGGCCGGTGTTGACCTCCGCGCCGCCCTGCTGCGTCGGTGGCGGCACTTCGCCGTCCGCGTTGTACAATTGCACCGGGTCGCTGTTGGTGTTCAGCGTGGCCAGCGTTTCCTCGTGCCCGGCCGCCTGCTCTGCGGTCATCCAGTATTTGGCGCGCGGTGCAAAAGCGCCTTCCTCGATCTCCCGCGACAGGGAGTAGTTAAACACGCGCTGCGGATCAATCAACTTTTCGACCGCGCCATACCACAGGACTTTGCCCTCGTCGGCCACGTCGAAATTCGCGTACAGCGGGACCAGCGGTATCCAGTTTTCAAACACCGTTTTCTGCGGCTCGTCAATCCAGCCGTTGGCATCGAACTCGCGCACGTACACGCATTTCCTCGTGCGCTTGCGGCGCCCGGTTTCTTTCAGGCCGGCGTCGGCCATTTCATCCGCCAGCGCCTTGTATTCGTCGCTGTCGGCATCGAATACCGCGACCGACCCATCCGGCCCTTCCACCTGTACCAGCGTGCGCGTGGATTCTTCGAGGTAGTAGAACTGGCCCACCATCACCAGATCGTGCCGGTAGTAGTAGCTGCGCGATCCCTTGTTGCCCGAGACGCCCGCAGACGCCGAACGGTCCGGGTATTTGCGCCTGAATTCGTCTTTGGACAATCCGACCAGCCGGAACGCATAGGGCGCGTCTGAGCCATCCTGCTCGGTGTGCGGGCCAAGCCATACCGAGTTGATCCAATCGGGGATTTTCTCGATCAACAAATCCTGATCGAAGCTGTCGCCCTCCACGTAATCCTGCGTCACGCACCAGCCGCCGATGCCGACCTTGACGGACTTTTTGCTTGCGGCGGTATAGGTTTCCCGGGCGTTCGAGATGGTCTCAATGTTGCGCACCAGTCCATCAAAAGTTTTCGCCGTTTCCTTGCTCGCCTGTCCAGAGGCAGGAATCACGCGGATGTTGAAATCGCTCTTGGCAATCGACGCCTGCACCTGATCGAGGATCGGGGTTACCAGATCGAACGTGTAGCGCGGCTTGCCGTCGCAATTGCTCCACCAGTTTTCCTCCCACTGGCCGTCGCGCTTATCAGCAAAATCCTGACACTCCCGCCCCTGCTCGCGGTTGTCCTTGTCGGCCTCCTGCGCCTCATGCAGGCGCTCCAGCATCCAACTGTGCGAGGCGAAGCCGGTGGCTTCGGTGTCGTCGTCAGTCGTTTTTCGTTTGCGTGCCATCAGTTCCACCGTGCAAAGTTAAGTTTCACTGGCTTCTGTTTCACCTCCACCGGCCGCATAAGCATCATCACGACATCGGCCCGGTTCGGAGATTCGATACCCTGTTTTTTCATGTCTGGCTTCGATACCAACTGAATGCGCCCGGCGTTGTTGTACTTGCGCGGAACGCTGCACAGTTCTGCGCGCAGTTCCTCAATCTCGGTAATTGCGCTGCTGAAACTGACCAGGTCGTCAGGGCTAAAGACTTTCTCGCCCTTGATCACAGCCTGATAGGTGCGGATCATCCGATCGCGCAGGAGCCAGTAATACTGCGCGCGCTTGTTGGTGAAGGTTTCGCGATTGGTCTTGGCGTTCTTCACGTTGGCGTCGAGCGGCTGGTAAATCCGGTCCGGGTCGTCGGCTGCCTCGGAACCACGAAACGCCTCCATGTCGATTTTCTTGCCTTCCAGCGCGTCGGCAATCTGGCGCTTGAGGCCCATGCCGAGGCCGTCGCCGTCCCACGTAAACACATCGGGGCGCCGGTCAATGGTGTAGGTGGTGGCCCAATCGGTTGCGGTGTCAACACGCCCGTTGGCCGTGGATTGCACATCGAGAATTACGGAGCCGTGAGAGTGCCCGACCGCCTTGTCGTCGCCAGAATCTGCGGGGTCATACGCCACACGCTCCTGTCCCAGCGGGGCAAATCCCAGCTTGATATGGGCGTCGACGCAGGCGTCGAACCATTCGGGCTGAATGATTGCGTCCGGCACCGTGTCGCTGTAGCCGCCTTCCCAAATATGGTCGTACTCCGCGCGCCCGAGATTCGCAAAATCGTCGCGACGCTCCTGTTCCAGTTCCTTTGGAAACCACGGGTTATCGTTCCAGTTGGATTTCACGACAATAGAGTCCGTGGGCGGCGAGCCACCGAGAAACATCGCATTCACCGGGTCAGCCTTGCGCCTCGGGTTCCAACTGAACCACAGTTCAGATCCCGGCGCCCGGATGGTGGGCCGCAGCATCTGCAGCGACCGCGCGGACAGGGTTTGCGCTTCCTCCACCCATGCGATGTCAAAGCCTTCCAGTGATTTGATGGACTCTGCAGTGTGATCCTGCATCCCCTGGAAGATGATGACACCGCCGCCCGGTGTGCGGATTTCCGCTTCCAGAATGCGGAACAGATGGCCAAGCCCGAGCGCCGCAATCTTGTCCTCGATCAGCCGCTTGGCTGACTCCTTGAGGGATTTTTGATGCTCGCGGATGCAGACCATGCGCAAGCCCTGCGCCATAAGGCATCGCTCGACGCCCAGTTCCGCGAAAAAGTGCGATTTGCCGGAACCACGGCCGCCGTATGCGCCCTTGTAGCGACTGGGCGCCAGCAGCGGCAGGAATACGCGCGCCGTGGAGATGTTCAGACCGATACTGGCCGCAGCGCTCACTGGCCGCCCACAGGGTCAACAATGGTGCGGGTGATCGCGGTCACTTCACCCTTGTGGTTATGATCAATCATATCCCGGTACGCACCCACGTTGGTGTGCCGCCCCATCAATTCGAGGTTTTTCAGCTTGTCCGGCCACCTGAACTTTTTCAGCACGCCGCACACGGCCCGCTCATCGCCGGAGCCATCGAACAATTCGGAGATGTCCACTCCAGAGAGCATCTGGCGCCAGATCGGCGGCCATTCGTCCAGCGGCTTGATGACAAAATTGCGGTCCATGATGTCCAGCACGTCCATCTGGTCGATGTCGCGGTGACGTTCGAGAACGTAATCGGCGTCAATCTCGACGCGGTGGTTGCGCCGCTCCATCGCGGACGCAATGCGGGCCTTGATCAGCGGATTCTTGAGCATGTTACACGCCGTCACCTTCGCGGATTTTTCGGCGTACCCTGCCCGAATGGCAGCCTCGGTGGCATTCGTCGGGTCTTTCAGGTATTCAAGACAAAACAGTTCCTGCATTACACTGAGTTTTTTGTCTTTGGTGGGCTTGCTGGCCATTACCGCTACTCGCCCGGCTTCATTTTGGCAAGCATGTCGCTTTTGCGCATCGAGCCGGAGCTGGACCCGAAAAAGAAATTGCGAATCTGCTCATTGCCGGCGATCAGGGCGCCCAGCAAAATCATGGCCGGTTCGCGCAGGCTGTCGCTGATCTCGATTTGCCCACTGAACAGCGCCAGCAGGAGCGCGACGAAGCCAACAACATAAATTGCTGCCAGCACTACCTGTGGCTTGATGCCGGTCTTGGCTGCCATGTCACGGGCCGATGCGCGATCACCGGCCGCGATGCGCTCCAGATCAACGCCCAGCTCCGCCATCTTGGCCTCGAATGCCAACCCGCACTCCTTGAGCTTAAGCAGGATGTCGGGGTTGCCGGAGTTGACCGCAGCCGCAATGTCATCCTCGGTCGCGCCATCGCCCAGCCCGAGCGCCTGGCCCGCCATCTGGACGGCTACCGCTGCCATCGGTCCGCCGAACGCGCCGGCCAGCACGGGGGCGACCTTGCCGAGGGTGGCTTTCCAATCGAACTTGCTCACTGGAGCGCCTCCGCAATATGCTCGGCCCGAATCCCGACCTGCTTGGCGTAGTTGCTGTGCAGCACTTGGTAGGCGGCCTCGGTGAAATCGCCCATCTCGAGGGCCTTGATCATCTTGACAAATCCGCGAAACCGGGACGGACCGAGATTAAACCGCATGTCGATCAGCGCGGCCTGCCGCAAGTCGGTCAGGTTGTTCCACCAGTGGAAGGTCGCCAAATCCTGCACGCACTCGGCTATATCGTTGTCGAGCAGGGTTTCCGCCTCTTCGACCGTGATGCCCTTGTCATCGAGGTTACGCCCATAGCCGATGGTGTTTCGCCCGGCGGTGCACTGGTACACCTTGGTGCGGTAACCCTCGTGGGCTTTCAGGGATTTTCTGGCGAGGTCGATGGCGCTCACGGGCAAATTTCCAGCAAAGGAAAGTCGCCCCCGAGAATAAACACAGAGCGATTAGGGTTGTCTAGGGGGTAATTCTGCGCTTTTCGAGGCGATCCGCTTGCGGTCCAGGCCCTTCAAAAAGTTGATATGCGCCCGCCTGTTTCGGCGCACGGGGAGGTGAACCCCGGAGACACCGGGAGCGATGGCTTGAGGCTGACCGCCGCGCGCGAGGAACTCGGCGACGGTTTCGGGTTTGTCGTGCTCCCCGGCCATGTCAGTGCACCTGCGTACCCGGAGGGCCTTGCGATGCGACGATAGCAGCGGCCTCTGTGGTTTTAAATCGTTCCTCCGCGCTCTTGTTGCCCAGCGCTTGTAGCCGTTCCTCGCTGTGGCCGTCATGGCAGCCGTGGCAGGTCATCGGGCCAAAGGTGGCC
>CAYTDW010000059.1:0-9529 GCA_964436585.1 uncultured Halioglobus sp.
ATTTGGCCCTTTCTTCATCAAGATGGCCCAGGTGGCCGCGGCCAGCTCGGATTTCCTGCCAGACGAAATCACCGAAGCCCTGGCGGTGTTCCAGGAGGACGTGGAGCCCATGACCGCCGCGGAGGTGGAACAGGCCTTCATCGAGTGCTACGGCGAGCTGCCGACGGAGCGCTACTTCGGCTTCGATGCCTCCAGCCCGATCAAATCCGGCTCCATCGCCTCGGTGTACCTGGCGCAGAAGCCGATGCCCGACCGCAAGGGCAAGCAGCTGCTGACGCCGGTGGTGGTCAAGGTCGGCCGCCACAACCTCGAGCGCGAGTTCCAGATCGGCAAGACCGTGATCAAGCTCGCCATCCTCAGCAGCCAGTACTGGGCGCCCCATTCCAAGCTGTCGCCCTTCCTGGCGTCCTGGCTGGGGCAGGTGGACGTGTTCGTGGAGGGGTTCCGGGCGGAGCTGGACTTCGAGTCCGAGGCCCGCAACCAGGCCCGCTTTGCGAAACGTGCAGCGCAGTCCGGCCGCTGGCATGTGCCGGCGGTCTACCACGGCACCCGGCGCATCATCGAAATGGAGTTTGTGGACCGGGCCGCCGGCATCAACAACGCCTTTGGCACGCGCGGGCGCAAAACAGTGGCGGCGCGACGCAAGGTGGGCCGGGCCTTCCTGCACACGGTCATCTCCCACCTGCTCATCTACCAGGAATTCCACGGCGATCTGCACCCGGGCAACATCCTGGTGGCAAACACTGACGAGCTCTACCTGATCGACTGGGGCAATACGGTGGACATCAGCGCCATCTGGAAACCCGCACTCGCCTACCTGCAGGCGGTACTGGCGGGTGATGCCGATGGCATTGCGGACGCGATCGTCGAACTGGGCACCGACCGCAAACAGATGGAGGCCTGCCGCAGGGAACTGGGCGCGCAAGTCTCCCGGATCCTGGCGGAGGCCGCGGTGGAACCGCTGGGCTACGACTTCCTGTTGACCCTCTACCGGGAGGGACAGGAGGGCCTCACCAGCCGCCTGGAACTGGCGCTCAACCTGGCCACCGCGCTCAGCCGCCAGGGCATCGTGGTGCGCGGCGACTACATGCACCTGACCCGCTCCCTCACCGCCATGGTGGGTTCCTACCTGAGCATCTACCGCGGCCTGTCGCGGGTGGCCCTGGCCCAGGACATCGTCCAGGTGCTGCTGCAATTCCCCGCCCTGGAGAGCCTGCGGCAATTGTCGGGCTACCGGCGCAAGCTGCTGCAGCAGCTCTCGCTGGCTGGGCCGCGGAAATTGCTCCCGGTGGCGGGCCGGGGTTGAACCCGCCCCGGGCGCCCTCTAGGCCGCCAGCTGCCAGACCGCGCTCAACACCGGCGCCAGTTCGAGGGCGGTTTGCCCGGGAATAATCGCATCCACGCCCTCGGGCACGTCGAAGGCCGCCATGGCGCTGACCAGCTGGTCGACCTGGTCGCGCAGGAGCACGTGCCCGCCCGCATAAATGGCGTCCAGCTGGCTTGCTTCGTTGAGGTACCAGTCCTTGATCAACACCCGGTCGGTTGAGCCGGCGATATTCAGCACCAGGTGATCGCGCCGTCGCGACAACCATACCTGGTGGTAATCGAGATCGGCCAACTGCAGGATATCCAGGCTTGCGGGATCGGCATCGGCATTATCGATAATATCCCGGCCCTCTCCCGCTCTGAACACGTAGGTATCGTTGCCGCGACCACCACTGAGGGTGTCCCTGCCGGCGCCTCCAATCAGTACGTCATCGCCGGTAGAGCCGGTGATCTGGTCCTGGCCACCCCGGCCGTCGATCGCCGCAATAGAGCGCAACTCGGTGCCACTGAAGTCGAGAATATTGGCGCCACCGGATCCGGCGATGGTGTTCACCCCCAGGCCGCCGTCGATGCGTTCGATACTGTCGCCCGCCAGCAGCTCCGTCAGGGCGATCCGGTCGTCACCGGCACCGCCGCCGATGATGTCAAAGCCCGCGCCGCCGGTGATGCGATCCCCGCCCTGGCGCCGGCCCTCCACCAGGAACAGGTCATCCCCGCCGGCACCGTCCATGCTGTCATCCCCGCCGCCGCCGATGAAGGTATCGTCACCCTCCGTGCCAACCAGCACATCATCGCCGCTGGTGCCTTCAATAGTGTTGCCGCCAACACCCGCGGCCATGGCGTACAGTTCCCTGCCGCTGATGACACTGCCATCGGCAAAGCGCAGCGTGGCGGCAACGCTGTCCGCATCCGCGCTCCAGGCATCCAGTTCGGGGTTATACCGCAGGCTGGCCAGCACCAACGCATCGCCGCTGCCGGGCAGCGTGATCATCGGAACCTGGCCCCACTCCATCGCTACCAGCGTCACCGCGATGTCAGCTGCGGTGAGCCCTGCGGCCAGTTCCACGACAACGGTGCCCAGGGCCACATCCAGCATGACCAGGTCACTGCCCGCGCCCGGCCCGAAGGCAATGACGTGGTTGCCGGCTACCATGAGGGCCCAGTCATTGCCCGCACCGGGATCGATGGCAGTGTCACTTCCCAGCAGCAGCTGGTCGTCTCCCGCACCCGCCAGGACCACATTGCTGCCGCCGAAATCCTCGATGTAATCATTGCCGCCAAGGGCATGGATAATATCGTCGCCCTGGGTGCCGTAGAGTTGGTCATCACCCCCGGTACCCAACAGGGTGGCGTCCGATACCTCAAGAAAACTGTCCAGCACCGCCGCCATGTCGTAGCGTGAACCGTCGGCAAAGCTCAGTGCGGCAATCGGTGTTCTCGGCAACAGGGGCAGAAAGGCTGGGTCCAACAGGCTGTCCGGTGACTCGCCCTCCTCCGGGATCGGCGGTGGAACGCCGCCCTCCGACGTGGTCTCAACATCCCAGGCATGGAAGAAGTCCGCCACGGTCACGCTGCCCTCGCCGTCGCGCAGGGCGATAGTGAGTGTGGCGCCGCTGCGGACAAAGCGCAGGTCAGCCAGGGCGATATCCGCGCCGAATGCCAGCGTGTCCTCACCATAGGGCTGGAAGCTGAGGGTATTCGTCACCGCATCGACTTTGAACCGGTAGGGGTGCTGCCAGGAGTACGACCAGTCATATTCGATCCGGTCGTCGCCGTCGCCCCGGTCGTAATGGAAGGTCAGGCCCTGGTGCAGCGGTGTTTCGATAATGTCGTTATCGCCCTGCCCCCAGATGTGCTTGCGGCCTATGCCCCGGGTACCCTGGTCCATATAAATATCATTGAGCACGATACGGTCGGGGTTGTCCCCCGCTTCGATGAGGTCGTCGCCGCTCCCGGGCAGGATGGTCTCGATGTTGGGCCCGCCGATAATATGGTCTGCGCCATAACTCCCGTGCAACAGGCCCACGTAGCCCTGGGCGCGAATGACGGGTATCCAGGCTGGATCCGCCTCCGACACCAGGGTGAAACGACCCAGGGTGTTGTCCCAGCCGGAAAAAACGGTATCGGTATCGAGCGTGAGCTGATCACCTGTGCCGTAGCTGATGACCGCATCGCCGTTGAGGAAACTGAACGAGACGGACGCAGGATCAACACCCTCGCGCAGGCGGATTTCACCCATCAGCTCCGGGTAGTAGTTGTTATCGACCGCGATGACGTCCTGGCCGTCGCCCGCGGCAAGTCGGAAGGCATCGTTACCCCAGCCGTTGACAAGGATCGTGTCACTACCGGGACCGGGTTCGAACACATCGTGCCAGCGTGTATCGCGAAACGTGCCGTCGGCGAGATCCGAGCGCTGCACCAGGGGAATCGCCGTACCGCCCGCCGTAACCCCGTTGATCCAGTAGGACGAAAAGGTGCCGGCGGAGCTGAAGGAATCGCCCTGGCCGTACTCCACCCGGAACCGGGAAGCGGTGGTGCTGGTGTAGTACAGCGCCACTGCGGCTGGATCCACCGCCGCGTCAAACTCGAGGTAATTATAACCCTCCGGGTCGCTCACCTTGTCCACGCCATCACCCGGTGCGAACACGTAGGTGTCGGGGCCATAGCCGCCATCGAGCGTGTCGCTACCCCTGCCGCCATCCAGCCAGTCCCGGCTATTCATCTGACCGCCGTACAGGGTGTCGTTGCCCTCGCCGCCGCGCAGGACGTCATCGCCGGTGCCGCCATCCAGGTCATCGCTGCCGCCGCGCCCTTCGAGAAGATCGTTGCCGCCACCGCCGTGGATGACATCGGCGGACTCGCTGCCGATAATCCGGTCGGCGCCAGTAGAACCGACCATGCTCCCGGACAGGCCGGACAGACTCAGGGGCACACCACTGGCGAGACTGAGGAAATCCAGCCCCGTAGACAGCTGCAGGGCGGCCAGCTCGAGGATAAATTGCAGGCCGCCGCTCACGATGCGCATGGTGGCGCCGCCACTGCCTCCCTCGATCGCCTCGATCTCCACCGCATTAACGCCGGGGGCGACGACAATTCGCGGCTTGTCGGGATTGCTGGTGTCGACCGTGAACAGGGCATCGCGATCGGCCTCCGCCATCTCGGCGCTGGCCTTGACGGTGAGCAGCAGATTGCCGGCCCGGTCCAGGTAGAGGGTGTTCAGGCGGGAGCGCTCGATCACCGCGTCGGGGGAATCCAGCGCAATCCGGGTGTTGGCCCATTCACCTCTGCTGAAGTAGAACCCCTCCGACCCCTGGCCCGTGCCGACGAACACCTGTTCGCCCTGGAACAGGACCTGCAGGTCAGCGGGCGCGATGCCGCTGAAGAGCAGGGTATGGCTGCCCTCGGAATCCTCGATGTGATCCAGGCCGTCCCCCGCCTGGAAAGCGTAGATATCGTCACCGGCGCCGCCCAGCAGGTGGTCATTGTCCCCGCCTCCCGCCAGCAGGTCATTGCCATCGAGGCCCAGCAGCAGGTCACTGCCGGCGCCGCCGTAGAGGCGGTCGTTGCCGTGCAGAGCGCCTGCCAACTCCGGCGAGGTATCGCGATAGGCCGGCAGCTCGGCGCTGAAGTACGCCATGTCGTTAAAGCGGTCACCGATCAGGGTGTCGTCGCCCTCGTCGCCGTGGAGTTCGTCGTCTCCCAGCTCGCCCCAGAGCGTATCGCTGCCGCCCCCCGCGTGGATCACATCGTCATACTGCCCCACAGCGTCGCTGCCGTCGGCGAAGGCGATTTCCAGTTGCTCAGTGGCAACGCCCGGGCTCAGTTCCACGTAGCGGTAGTGGAGCGCGGAATCCCCGTAGATGATGTCCCGGTCGGCGCCGGCGCTGATAAAGTCGGCCCCCGAGCCACCCAGCAGGTAGTCAACGCCCATGCCGCCCTCGATGTAGTCGGCACGTTCGCCACCGCTCACATGATCAGCGCCATCGCCGCCATCCAGTACGTTGATATCGCCGCTGCTGTCGCCGATCTGGGACAGATAAAATCGCTCCCGCTCGTCATCGGGGTCCAGAATATCCACCAGTGCGGCCCGGGCGCTGCCGAAGATCAGGTCATTGCCCATGCCACCGGATATCGTATCGGAGCCTGCGCCGCCCTCGAGAAAGTCGTCACCCGCCGCGCCCTCGATCCAGTCGTTACCGGCAAGGCCGTGGAGGGCATTGGCGCCGCCTTCGCCAATCAGCCGGTCGTCGACGGGGCCGCCCTCGAAGGCGCCGCCCAGGGTGCCATGCAAACTGCCGGCGCTGTAATTTGTCACGGCAGCGGCGGTAAAACCGATGGCGATTGCTGACCAGTCAAGCCCGCGCTGGGAGAACAGCTGGCGGTCGTAGGCGTCGGCCCGGACCTGATTGTCCGCCTCGAGGTCGCTGGCGCCGAGGGCCGACACCGCGATAGCGATGACGGTTGCAGGCGGCGCGCCATAGTCATTCAGTACAATGCCGTAATCCGTCCCCGCGGCAGGCGCGTACCGGGCAAGTGTGATGCTACCGGCGCCAGGCCCGCTGCCGCCGCTGATGGTCAACTCAGCGCCGTCGTAGTGCAGCATGAGCCCGGGATGGGATGGATTTCGGTAGAACGGGGAATCGGCAGCGACGCGGGCGAACTGCAGCGTGGCAAGATCAATGCCGTTGATGACAATGCGGTCGCCCGGTTCGGCGTAGTCACCCACCAGGTCGTGGCCATCGCCATCGTTCCAGCTGAACGTGTCCGCGCCAGCGCCGCCCTCCAGGTAGTCATCACCGGCCTCGCCGCGCAGGACGTCCGCGCCTTCGCCGCCCAGCAGGCGATCCCCGCCGTTGCCGCCGCTCAACTGGTCATCGCCCGCGCCGCCTTCAAGATAGTCGCTGCCATCGAGGCCGTGCAGCAGGTCGTTGCCGCCCATGCCGTACAGGCGATCAGCCTGGCTCGATGCCAGCAGGGTGCCGGCATCATCGCCCTCGGAGCCAAATACCAGGCGCGCCCGCAGGTCGGAAATCTCGGGGCCGCCGTAGCTTATCGCGTCGGAGTTGAAAGCCAGGCCCTGTTCCAGGTCGGTAAAATGCGCATGAATTCTCAGATCGCCGTGGGGGACATCGTCGGTGTTCATGCGCAACAGCGTGGCCAGGAACAGGGCCCGATCAGCAAGGAAGCTGTCGGTAAAGTGTTCCGCGTCGAATGCGGGGTCCTCCTGGGAAAACCCCGCGGCGCCAGCCGTCACGGCAAAGGGCAGGAGTTGGGACAGGGCATAGCGATACCCGCGACCGGCCTCGGAGTCTTCACTCGCGGCGGCGGCAAGGAAGCCGGCATCCTTTTCCAGCAGGAGCTCTATACGACTGCCAAAGGACTCCGCGCCATCCAGCGCCACCAGCATTGCCTGGCGAAAATCCTCCGTCTCATCCATGCCGGAGAACGCGTAGCCGTCCCCCAACATGTCCGATAGGGCGACAACGGCGCGATCGAGGCTGCCCACCGAGCGATTGGACATGGCGTACAGCATGTCCCTTACATCCTCTGCCTGGACATCCTGGTCGAGCAGCGAAAAGAGGCTGTAGACCGCGAGTGACTCCACCAGCAGCTCCGCCGAGTGAAACGCGACCGAGCCCAGCAGGTCCTTTCTCTCGATAAAGGCGCCCTGGCGCTCCCCCGGCCGGAAGAAAGTCAGGTCGTTGGCCGTCAACTCGGGACCCTCCTGCGCAAAGTAATTGTGGATACTCACCAGCTGGGCAGGTGAGAGCGGGTTTTCCTGCACCAGGGCATTGATGTACTGGTAATCCGGCGAACCGGGAATGGCCGAAATGCCGGCGCCGTTGAAGGTAAACACTTCCGCGAACAGGTCCCGGAATTCGTACATCGCCCACAGGGAGAGATAGCCCCCGAGGGAGTGGCCGACAAAGTCGACCTTGCCGGCGAACTCGGGGCGGGCCACGCCGCTGGCATCCACCAGACCGGCGTTTTCGAAGAAGGAGGCGATCGCGCTGTGTTGCTCCTCGGGATTCACACTGGAAAGGCCCAGTGCCAGCAACAGGTCGGCGGGGACGATATCGGGGAAGGGTTCATTGGTACCCCGAAAAGCGGCGACGTACTTCTGCTCCAGCGTGTCGTAGAACAGGGTGGCGGAGAAGCCGTTGTCCTGGTCTGGCTGGTGGTAGACCACTTCGTATCTGTCGGCGAAAGACTGGAACCGGGATTGGTTCCAGCCGCGGCCACCGTCTATTTTTCCGAAAGGAACCTCATCGGAAGACGATGTACCATTGAAAGCAGGTAGCCGGATTTCATTTCGCACGGCCGGATCGCTCCAATTCGCACCATTGAGGTACCCTTGTGTCTGAAATGTCACATAGGCCGCATCGGCCAGTAACGCTGCCTGGTAAGCTCTCTCAATCTGTGTGCTCATAGTTTACGCTCCTGCGTGGTTTAATGACTTCCTGTCTGTCCAGACCTCTAACGCCCAACTTATCGACAAAATCGTTACATACCTTATGGCTTCGAAAGGAGCTCACTTGGAAGAAGGGGTATTTTGTCAAACTGTAGTCAGTGGATTCGGCTAAAATTTCGTCGGTGTCGTGATCGCGATAGTAAATGCGACTGGCCGAGATCGAAGAACCGGTAATCGGGCTGCGACTCAATATTCCAAGCCCTTCATGGTAGTACCCATACCGGGCCTGCCGAGCGTCGAACCTCTCCAACGCAAAACACAACTTCCCGCGCTGGAACTCTTCCTCCCTCAACCGAGTTTTTGTATAAAACTTGGTGAGCTTTTCATCACATTCCGGCGAATCGTTCGGAATGCGACTGGCGCGGTAAATTCCAGGCTCGTTGATCGGCCCCCAGGCCTTGTCATCGGTTATCGAGAATTCAATGAACGTGTAATCAGTATTTGCCAGGTAGTTCCAGCAGCCCCAGCAGTCCTCCGCCGAACCGTCATAATAGCCCTCCGCCACCACCGACCGATAAATCGTCGGCCGGCCCTCGGTGCTGCACAGCTCGAACAGGTCCTCTTCATCGGGCTCCAGCCATGCGATGACAACAATTACCGGAGCAAGCACAAGCAGGCCGAACCAGGGCCAGCGGCGCCGGGATTTCGGCTTTTTGCTCCGCAGGGGACTGGATTCGTCTTCGACGTCAGCCATCACCGCTCCCTCACGCTTTCCTGCCGGTACCTGAGCAGGGGCGACAGGAAGAACTCGATCAACCGCCGCTTGCCCGTACGGATCTCCGCCGTGGTCGCCATGCCGGGGCTAAGTTTCACCCACTTGTCCTCAACGGCGATGCTGTCCCGTTCCAGCTGCAGCCGCAGCTTGAAAACCCAGCCCAGCTGCTGATCCTCCACTGCATCATTGCTGATATTCACCAGTTCCGCATCGATCAGGCCGTATTTGGTGAAATTGAAGGTGTCGATTTTCACTTGCGCCAACTGCCCCTCGTTGACGAAGCCGATGTCCCGGTTCGGCAGCAGCGCTTCCACTTCGATGGCGGCCTGCTCCGGCACGATCCTGAGCAGGGCCTGGGCCGGGGATACCACCGCGCCCAGGGTGTGCACCGCCAGTTCCTGCACGGTGCCTGTCACCGGGGCAGTGATGAGCAATTGCTGGCGCTGCTGCTGCGCCTTGCGGGCTTCCTGTTCCAGCACCGCCCGTTCACTTTCCAGCCGGGTAAGCTCCATCAGGTTCTGCTTGCGCAACTCCTCGCCCGAGGCGTCCATGCGCGCGGCGATCGCGGCGGCGCTTTCCAGCAGCTGGCGCTCGCGCGAGGCAAGCACCGGAAGGGTTCGCTCCAGCTCGGTCTGTTGCTGCAGCAGTTCCAGGTATTGCACCCTGGCCCCGTACTTTTGCTCGACCAGGGTTTTGTAGGCGGCAACCCGCTGCGCCAGCACTGCCAGCGTCGCCCCGGTCCGCTCCCGCTCCGCTCGCAGCGCGGCCTGCTCGGCGCCATTGGCGGCCAGTTCCCCTTCCCGGGCGCGCAGCCCGGCGCTGATTTCCCGACGATGCAGCTGGTAGAGGGCCTCGGCCCTGGCCTGGTCCGCGGCGGCGAAACGCGATGCCAGCCCCGAGGGCGCCGCCGGCTGGTGTCCGTCAGCGAGCCAATAGTCAAGTGCGCCGCGCCAGGCAGCCTGCAGTGCCAGCTCGAGCAACTGCCCGCGAATGCGCAGGTCATCCGCTTCGGCATA